>CAMDGT010000129.1 GCA_945898025.1 Rickettsia typhi
TCATTAAAATCAGCCAAAACGGAATTAAAAAACTTAGGTTTTAATAGAGAGGAATTTGACACCCCCAAACCCGAAGCCCTACTCGAACGAATAATACAAATCGCCACCAAACCTGGTGACCTTGTCCTTGATTTCTTTGCAGGCTCTGGCACAACCCCAGCCGTTGCCCATAAAATGGGGCGAAGGTGGATTGCCGTTGAACAAATGGATTACATTGAAACCATCACCAAAACAAGGCTACAAAATGTGCTTGCTGGCGAACAAGGTGGAATAAGCAAAAACCATAAATGGCAAGGCGGTGGCAGTTTTTGCTATTTTGAGCTTTTTGAGTGGAATAAAAAATTTGCTGAATTAATTGACGGAGCAGAAAACAAAGACGAGCTTACGGAAGTCTATAAGGAAATCAAAGAGCAAGCTTTTTGGCGATATGATTTTAGTATAACCGACGAAGAATTTAAGGCACTGAATTTAGATGAGCAGAAGAAGTTAATGGTGGAAATGCTTAATAAAAATCATCTTTATTGCAATATTGGCGAAATTGCCGATGAAACCTACAAAATTTTGACAGAAGATCTAGAATTTAACAAAGATTTTTACGGGAACGATTTTTATGAGTAATATGCTATTTGAAAAATATAATTTTTATAGTGAAGATGGTATTTTGCCCGATTTACCAAAATGTTTCGACGGCCTAACAAGGCAATCTCGACCCTATCAAATCGAGGCTTTTAAAAGGTTTTGCTATTATTTTGAAAGAGGTAAAAAAACAAAGCCGATACACCTTCTTTTTCAGATGGCAACTGGCTCAGGCAAAACCCACATAATGGCGGGGCTAATGCTTTATCTCTATGAGAAAGGCTATCGAAATTTTTTATTTTTTGTTAATTCAACAGCAATTTTAGAAAAAACTCGAGAAAACTTTCTTGCTATTGGTAGCGAAAAATGCCTTTTTAACAATAAAATTGCGGTGCAAGAGGTTGCAAATTTTGAGTTCGTGCGATCAGATGCGATTAATATTTGTATGGTTACAATTCACAAATTGCATAATGATTTAGGCAATCCAAAAGAAGATATGCTGTCGCTCGAAGATTTAGCTGACAAAAAAATTGTTATGTTGGCAGATGAAGCCCATCATATCAACACCGAAACCAAGAAAAAACTTAACCAAACCGAAGAGCAAGAAAAACAAAGCTGGGAAGGAACAGTAATGAAAATTCTTAATGCGAATCAAGAAAATCTATTGCTTGATTTCACCGCCACCATCGATATGGAAAATAAAGATTTGCTAGAAAAATACAAGGAAAAGCTAATTTACAAATATAACCTCAAAGAATTTAGAAATGACGGTTATTCTAAAGAAGTTTTTTCACTGCAAACCACAATTGATGCAATTGATGAAAGCGAGAGGCTCTTTAAAAGAACATTGCTGGCTTGTGTAGTTAGCGAATTTCGCCGAATCCTTGCTCTTGAAAATGGCTTAGCAATTAAACCGTGTATTTTGGTAAAGCTAAAACTCAAAAAAGATGCCAAAAATGCAATGGCAGATTTTTTAGACAGGCTTTCAGCCTTAGAAAATATTGACTGGATTTTTAATTTACAAATATTTAATTTACGGGCCGAAGATGAAAATTCTGGAATTATTCAGAATGCAATTAAACTTTTTGCACAGAATCGCATTGATAGCAATAGGCTTATCGAACTTTTAAAATCATCATTTGCTAAAGAATTTCTGCATATTGCAACCGATAACCACAAGGAAGATCATATTCTTAACACTATGGAAATCAACCATATCAGAATGATTTACGATGTTGATCGCCTAACTGAAGGCTGGGATGTATTAAATTTGTTTGATATTGTAAGGCTTTACGAAACTCGAGATAATTCTACTACTAAAGAGGCTCAATTAATTGGCAGAGGTGCCAGATATTGCCCCTTTGAAGTGGAAGGTTTTGATGGCAAATTTACCAGAAAATTCGACCAAGATTTAGCCAATATTCTTCGCCCGCTAGAACAAATGCATTATCATTGTCAAAATGAAAGTAAGTTTATTTTTGAACTTAATCAAGCATTAATAAAGGAAGGACTAAAAGATATACAAAGATTTGAAACCAAGGTTGTTGTAAAGCAAAAATTTAAAGAAACCGATATTTATAAAAAATTTGCAGTTTATTTGAATAATCAAAAAAAGCGGAAATATGGGCTTTTAAATCAAGAAAAAATCTTGCAAAATTATCATCTAGACCAATTAATTCAAATTAATTGCGAAGATTTTGCAATAAAAAGCGAAAACTTGCTAAAAAACAACTTGCAAGAGCAAAATGAAGAGAAAGTGGCTGGTAAAACTAAAATTTTCTCTTTTAAAGATTTTAAACATTGGCAAGTGGCAAATTCAATGGATCTCAAAGCATTTAATGATTTTTTTCATTTTCAAAATATCAAAAAGAAATTTCCACAAGTAAAATCAAAAAAAGAATTTATTGAACAATATTTGGGAAATAACAAAATTCAAACAATAAATTTTGATGGCAATATTGCCAATTTATTAAAAAATGCCTTAAATATTGTAAAAAACCGCATTGAAGGAAATTATGCTGAATTTGAAGGAACGGCATATTTTAGCCGAAAAAAGCCAATTATTAGCTCGGTTGAAGACAAAATTCTTTATTCAAAAGAAGAAAAATTAAAGACAGCAAATTATGAATTCCTCGCCCAAGAAAACATTGATGCCACAGGAGAAGAAGGGGTTTTTTTAAATTTTGTTAACGATCGATATGAAAATATTAAAGAAAAAACTGAATATTTTTGGATTATCAGAAATTTAAAATTTTTTGAAATTTATACTTTCACAGCTGGAAAAAAATTTGAGCCAGATTTTATTATTTTAAGCAAATTAAAAAACGGAAAAACCGCCAATATGCAGATATTTATTGAGCCAAAAGGCGAGCATTTACTGACAAAAGATAGTTTTAAAGAGGAATTTTTAAAAGAAATAAATACCAGTTTTTATAATGTTTCTGATAAGACGGAAATCAAAGGTTTAGGTTTTTTTAATTCGCAAGAAAGAATGCAAGAGTTTTCAGTAGCTTTTAACTCAATTTTTGACAATTTAACCAATTAAGACATCAACCAATTGATAATTTTAAGACAAAAAATTATAATTCAAAAAAGTTGCTTCTCTAAAATTAGACAACAAGGGACTTCAGCAGTGACAGGCTAGATAATAACAAGGTTACAAAAAACTAGATCTAGCAACCATCCCTCAAAAAATTGCGGGGGGATCTTTAACTCCCAATTATCCTCCCCTTGAGGGAGGGTCGAAGAGACACTAAATTGGCTCTTTGGGGAGGGGTTAATAATATACTCAAACAAATGAGAATTTTATTTTATTTTTAATTCTTTCAACCTCCCACCGAAGGGCATTAAGCCGTTCGACTCCCCATAAAAAAATGGTGGGGTGTTATTATACCATTTTAACTTGAAAACACACACTTACTTACAAATTCCAAAAACAACTTCCTCAGTTAAATTCTTAATAAACTCACAAACCTCATCTTCAAGATTTTTTAATGTTTCAAAGACTTTATTTTTAATGGTACTGTCCTTGATAAATCTCCACAATCTCTCAACAAGATTAAGTTCTTTACAATATGGAGGAAGCAGAATTATTTTAATATTTTTTGAGAATATTCTTTGGTAATATTTTTTGGTAATATTTTTTGGAATGATTAAATTCTTTGATTTATGGCATACGGCACCGTCCATTATCAAAATAAAATCTTCTTGATTTATTGTGGACAATTCTTCAAGAAAAATATTCATACAGTCAGTATTTACAGATTGCAAAAGCAGAGCGAAGCTAGTTCCATCGGCAGAATTAACTGATGAATAAAGATAGAAATTCTTAAATTCTAATGTTACTTTAACTGGAGTCCGTTCTTTCTCATAGCAAGCTAAACTCAGTTTTAGATTTGTTTTTAAATCTACTCTCATCAAAA
>CAMDGT010000130.1 GCA_945898025.1 Rickettsia typhi
CTAAAAAGGGAATTAAAAAAAGATGGTTATGTGCGAGACGACAGAACCATCAAAACCTTTGATTTAAAGCCAGAATTTAAAGCTAGTGAATTTTATCAAAAAGTTAAAATTTGGAAAAATAAATCAATTGAAAATCCGAACAGAAGAAAGGCGACATTGGAAGATTTGCAGGCTAATTTTGCTTTTGAATATGTGGTTAAATCCTTAGAATTTAGGGAGGATTCTAAAATTTTTGATGACGAACAAAAAACTAACAAAATTAATGAAAATACATACCAAACAAATTTTATAAAATTCAAAGATATTGAGAAACATATTTTTAGAAAAGCCGTTACCATCAAGGCAAAACAGGATGGATCATTATTAAGATTTGAAAATCTTAGCAAAGAACTAAAAATAGAATCAATTAATGATTTGCAAAAAATAATAACTGGTGATTTTAAAATAAAAATTATCTCTAAAAAAGATATAATTTTTGAAGACATTTCTTCGCAAGAAAAATTAGATCTTACCTTGAAATTTTTAGAAGAATTTTTAAAAAAATTCAAAGCTGATATTGTGCCAAACATTGGCAGTGAAAAGTTTTTTGCCCATAGCTTTGCAGAGATTTTTGGCGAACCAAAGACAAAATCTATCAAGCCAGAAAATGAGGATAAATCAATTGTAAGCGATAATAAATGGTATGTTTTAGATGGTTTTGTTGGAACGAGTGAAGAGAAAAAACTTGTAGAATTTATCAAAAAAACAATTGGTAATTTAGAAGAAAAATATAGTCAAATTTATCTGCTTAGAAGTGAAGAGATTTATAAAATATTTGATTTTAAACAAGCTAGAGTATTTTGCCCAGATTTCATTTTATTTTTAGAGGGAAAAGATAGTTTTTATTATCAAATATTTATTGAGCCAAAAGGAAATCAATTTAAAGATAAAAATAACGATTTTAAAGATGGCAGTCAAGGCTGGAAAGAGGAATTTTTAAAAGAAATTTCTGCAAAATATGGCGATGGCAATATTATCAAGGCAGAAAACAGAAAATATAAACTGATTGGTTTGCCGTTTTATAATGAAAAAGACGAACAAGATTTTAGAAAAGATTTTTCAGAAAAAATAACGAACTAAAAATCTTGGGAGGTTTGAAGCCCCCTTTTCACAGGCTCTTCCTAGTTATTCCTAGCTCTTCCTAGCTTTTCCTAGCTTTTATTGGCAATTGCTTTATTGGCTATTTCTTGTTTGATGAGGTTAATAAAATCTGTTAACGACATTGTTTTTTGCGATTCTTCACCAAATTTTCTAACTGAAATAAGCTCTTGCTCCGCCTCTTTCTTGCCGATAGCAATGATATAAGGCACTTTCTTTAAAGAATGTTGACGAATTTTGCCATTAATTTTTTGGGCATCAAAATCAACTTCAACCCTTAATTGATGAGCTTGCAAAATTTCTGCTACTTTCTTTGCATAATTATCAGATTCATTGGTAATGGTAGCAACAACCACCTGCACTGGAGCCAACCAAACGGGGAATTTTCCACCATAATTCTCAATTAAGATGCCGATGAATCTCTCTAAGCTACCTAAAATTGCACGATGCAACATAACTGGGTGCTTCTTGCTACCATCGCTAGCAACATAATAAACACTAAGCCTTTGTGGCAAAATGAAATCAACTTGCAAGGTTCCGCATTGCCAATGCCTTTTTAATGCATCAACTAAAGTAAATTCAAGCTTAGGGCCATAAAATGCCCCTTCTCCAGGATTTAATTCATAATCAAGCCCAGCAAGCTCAACAGCCTTAGCAAGAGCATTTTCTGCCTTGTCCCAAACTTCGTCGCTTCCCGCTCTTTTTTCTGGTCGAGTGGAAAATTTAACCAACACTTCTGTAAAACCAAAATCGTGATAAACTTCTTGCAATAATTTACAAAAAGCAATTGTTTCTTGATTTATTTGCTCTTCTTCGCAAAAAATATGAGCATCATCTTGAGTAAAAGAACGAACTCGCATTATGCCATGCAAAGCCCCTGAAGGTTCATTGCGATGACAAGAGCCAAATTCCGCCATTCTAAGCGGTAGTTGACGGTATGATTTTAATTCTTGATTAAAAATTTGTGTATGACCAGGGCAATTCATTGGCTTAACTGCAAGTAGCCTTGATTCGCTTTCGGCGATAAACATATTTTCGTGGAATTTTTCCCAATGCCCAGATTTCTCCCACAAAACCCTATCAATTAATTGCGGGGTTTTTACTTCAATATAACCATTATTTTCAAGCTTAGAGCGAATATAATTTTCAATTAAACGATAAATTATCCAGCCCTTATGATGCCAAAATACTGAACCAACCGCCTCTTCTTGTATGTGAAATAGATCTAATTCTTTTCCTAATTTGCGATGATCTCTTTTTCCTGCCTCTTCAAGCATTGTTAAATATTGCTCTAAAGCCTCTTTTGATTCCCAAGCGGTGCCGTATATTCTTTGCAACATTTGATTTTTTGAATCACCTCGCCAGTAGGCACCAGCAACCTTCATAAGCTTAAAATATTTTAAGTTTCCAGTGCTAAGAGAGTGCGGGCCCCGACATACATCAATAAAATTGCCTTGACGATATAAAGAAATTGGCTCATTTGCAGGGATTGAAGCGATAATTTCAGCTTTATATTTTTCATTAATTTTTGTAAAAAAGTTTAATGCTTCGTCTCGCTCCCATATTTCTCTAGTAATTGCTTGATTTAATTTTGCTAATTGAAGCATTTTATCTTCAATTTTTAGAAGATCGCCTTCATGAAAAGGTTCTTGACTAGCAAAATCGTAATAAAAACCATTTTCAATTGAGGGCCCGATTGTAACTGCAACTTCAGGATAAAGCTCTTTTACTGCTTGTGCCATTAAATGGGCGGTATCGTGCCTAATAATTTCTCTGGCTATTTCAAGAGATTTTCCTTGAGATTTAGGAGTAATGACCTCGATTTTTGCATCACAACTAATTGCAATTGATAAATCTTGTAATTTATCATTAACAATAATTGCAATTGCAGATTTAGCCAAGCTACTAGCGATATTTTGAGCTATTTCAATGCCTGTAATACCACTATTAAATTCACGAACAGTGCCATCATATAGCGATATTTTAATATTATTCATAAATTTAGATTTTGGCTATTAAAAATTAATAATAACAACATTCAACAAATGAAATTAGTTGCATAAAGTTTAAAATATTTTAAAAATTTTACTTGACAATGAAAAGTTAATAATTTTTATATAAATTTGACTTTTAAGAAGTTTATCAGCAGTATAAAAGAAAAAATGTAACTAATTATGTTCAAGCCTTGTTTTTAAATAACTCAAGAAATCACAAAATATTAAATATTTATTGAGTTTTACTATATGAAAATTCAAATTGAGCATTTACAACATCAAACAGATGCAATAAAAGAGACAATTAAAAGTATAAGCGACAAAGAACAAAGCCATTTTGCAATAGAAATGGAAACTGGAACTGGCAAAACCTTCACTTTTGTTTCAACAATTTTTGAACTTTACCAAGAATTTGGTTATAAAAAATTTATTATTGTCGCTCCTCGTGTAGCAATTAAGGAAGGAATTTACAAAACTTTTGAAGTTTTTGGCGAATATTTTAAAGGTAAATATAACAATATTCAATATAATGTTAGTAATTATGACAGCGGTAAAATAAATATTATTTCAAATTTTATCAATGGCAATGATTTACAAATTGTAATTTTAACAAAACAATCTTTTGACAAAGCAACAAATAAATTAAGACAAGACAACAGAGATGAATTATTTGGTTTAGGGAGTTACATTGACCGCATTAAAGAAGTAAAGCCTATTGTTATAATTGATGAACCGCAGTTAAATAAAGATTTTAACTCAAATCAATTGCTTGAATTGTTAAATCCGCAATTTGTTTTAAGCTATTCTGCAACCCACCCAAAGGAAAATGAGGGGAAAATTATATATAGCTACAGCCCAGACCA
>CAMDGT010000131.1 GCA_945898025.1 Rickettsia typhi
TGCAAGATAATATTAAAATTATTGGTGTTAAATCTACAATAGAAGAGGCTATAAAAAGGCTGGAAAAGGAAATTGCCGATGAAAAATTAAAAACAAGCGATGTTACCGATGATGATTTTGCAAGATATAAAGAGCTGTTGGAACTGCAAAATATATTAAATAAGGAGCGTATAAAAAACGACAATGATAAGAAAATTTTAGAAAATATTAAAAAAGCTGAATTATTTAAGTGTCCCGAATATGATAATTTATCACTGGATATTACAAATAGCGTTGCCAAATATTTAGAACAAATAAAAACAAAGTATTTGACTGAATGGGGTCGTGATATTGATTTAGAAATTACAAAAGTTATAAAATTAAATACGGAAAACAATGTTAAGATTGTTGAAAATAATGAAAGTCTAAAACCTCTTCAAGAGAAGGTGGAAAAGGCAAAAACGCTTCACGAAAAAATAAAATCACTTACCGCAGAACAAGATAGGTTAAAAAAGATAATAGCTGAGGAGTTAAAATTAAAAGCAGGAAAGGATAATTTTAATACCTTAAAGAATAGGATAGTGGATTTACACATAGAGTTTTTTAATTTATTAGTATCCGCTAAGGCAGATGTATTAAAGCAGACAATTATAAAAAAAGAAAATGGATTAGAGTTTGATGTCAGTATTGAATTTCAGAAAAACAGCTTTGCAAGTAGAGAAGATAGAGTAAGTAGTTTTGTAAATTCCTATTGCGATGGTCGCAAGATTGGAAATCATAAGCTTAATGATTATCAATTTAGTGGTATTGATGGTTATAAAACAGATTTTCAAGAATGGATAAATGAGTTACTGGGTGGCACTTTCCCGTTAAATTCAAAAGTACAGATGTTAGATGCGATTAAAAAGCTCGCAAATAATTGGTTTGAATTCAAATATCACATTACCCATGACGGTGATAAAATTTCAGAAATGTCTCCTGGAAAAAGGTCATTTGTTATATTAAAACTTTTGATTGAACTTGATAACACGAATAAATGCCCAATTCTTTTAGACCAGCCCGAAGACGATCTTGATAATCGCTCAATTTTTACTGAATTAGTAAAATTTATTAAAGAAAAGAAAAAAGAGAGGCAAATCATTATTACAACCCATAATCCAAACTTGGTTGTCGGAACTGATGCGGAGTGTGTTATTGTCGCAAATCAGCATGGGGAGAAAACAAAAAACATAGATAATATCAAATTTAATTACATACAAGGAGCATTGGAGAATATTCATAAAAATAAAGGCGATCTTGCCTTAGATAAACAAAGTATTCAAGGACATGTATGTGATATTTTAGAGGGCGGACAAGATGCCTTTGAAAAACGCAGAAAGAAATATAATTTCGACAAGTTAAAGAATGCCAATTAAATCAAATTGTTGACTTATTAATTTACCTCAACTCAGTAATGCACTTAGTTTTTGCATTGCCTGTTGCGATGCTTCTATTTTTGATTTATCATCAATGAATTTTTGTACAAATAATATTTTTTGATGATTTATCTTTGCTGTGGCCTTGTCAATAGAACCTTTAAAGGCTTGATTATTGGGCTGATTAGTGCCTTGATTTTTAGATTGATAAAAGCGAATTTTATTATTACTGGAGAATATCATTTTGAATAAATTATCTCTTAAAATATCGGAATTGAATAATTTGTCATTATAAAAACTAATTACTAACCCTTCATTAATTGCTTCGATTTTGCCTATCCCCAAATATTGACATTTATTTTTTAACAATGCTACAGCAATAAGGCTTGCAACCGTTTCAGGAATTTTGCCAAAACGATCAATTATCTCGCTTTCAATATTTTCTTTGTCTTGATTATTTTTAATTAATGAAATTTTTTTATAAAAACTCATTCTTAATTGTAAATCCTCAATGTAATCGCTAGGTATCAATAAAGAAATTGCCAGTTTAATTTGCGAAACAAAATCTTCTTCATTGTCGTTTTTATTAGCAATTCCGCTAGCTTGATGATTTTCATCAATATTTTTAACCCTTGCTATTTCTTCAATCAACATCTGCTGATAAAGCTCAACTCCAGTTTCTTTGATGTGCCCTGATTGGTCGTCGCCAAGCAGATCGCCACTGCCCCTGATATCCATATCGCAACTAGCAATTGTAAAGCCAACTCCCAAAGCATCAAGATTTTGCATAATTTCAAGCTTCTTTTTTGCATCATCGGCAATTTTTGCTTTGCTAGTCATAAAATAAGCATAACCACGAATCTTTGCTCTACCAACCCTGCCTCGTAATTGATATAATTGTGCCATGCCAAATGCCTCCGCCTTATAGACAATAATGCTATTGGCATTAGCAATATCAAGCCCTGACTCAATAATAGTAGTAGAGAGCAATACATCTATTTTGCCCTCAATAAAATCGGCAATAATTTTTTCGATTTGATTTGCGGGCATCTGACCATTGGCAATTTCAATTTTGAGATCGGGAAATAAATCTTTAAGCTTTGGCGCCATTTCTTCAAGATCTCTAATTCTTGGCACCACAAAAAAACTTTTACCGCCACGATTATATTCTCTAAGAATGGCTTCTTTGACAACAACATTATCAAATTGCATTACAAAATTTCTAACCGCCAACCTATCAATTGGTGGGGTTGAAATGAGGCTTAAATCTTTAACTCCCGTTAACGACATTTGCAGTGTTCTTGGAATTGGAGTAGCGGAGAGAGTTAATAAATGCACTGAATTGTGCAATTCCTTTAATTTTTCTTTTTGTGCCACCCCAAAATGTTGTTCTTCATCAATTATCGCCAAAACTAAATTATGAAATTTAATATCTTTTTGCAGTAAAGAGTGAGTGCCAATAACAATTTTTATTTCACCGCTAGCAATTTGCTCTTTTATTTTTTTTGCTTCTGCTGGAGTTACTAACCTTGATAATTGAGCAACCTTCATATCATATTTAGCAAATCTTTGACTTAGATTCTTAAAATGTTGACGACACAATAAAGTTGTGGGAGCAATAATTGCAACCTGCCCACCTTGCTCTAAAGAGCCATTAATCGCAATTGCAGTAGCCCTAATTGCAACCTCTGTTTTACCAAAACCAACATCTCCGCAAATTAACCTATCCATTAAAGTGCCTTTTTGCAGATCTTCTTCAACCTCCTCAATCGCTCTAATTTGGTCATCGGTTTCTATAAAGCCAAAATCATTGCAAAATTCATTATAAAAATCTCGATCGGGGACTAAAATTGGGGCTTTAGTGAATTGTCTTTTAACCGCAGTTTTTAAAAGAGTTTCTGCGGCGATTTTAATTTTTTGACGAATTTTTGTTTTACGATTTTTCCAAGTGGCACCGCCTAGGCGATCTAGCTCTATCAAAGGGTTATCCGACCCATAGCGACTAATTAGATTTATTTCATCAACCGCAACAAATAATAAATCATTGCCTCCGAAGGCTATTTTTAGCATCTCGCAACTTGTATTGCCCGCATTAATTTTTTCTATCCCTTCGAATCTTCCTATGCCATAATCACGATGAACTACTATTTCACCTTGTTTAATCGCTAAACCCTCTTCGATTAATCTTGTAGCATCGATTTTACTAGATCTTCTTCTGATTATTTTTTCTCCAAAAATCATTTGCTCGCTAATTATAGCAAAATCTTTGTTATAAAAACCCTTTACAAAATTACTCTTGGCAATAAGAATTTTCTTCGCCTTATAATTAGAAGTTTTATATTCTTTAATTGGAAAATTATCGATTTCTTGAAAATTAATATCAAAATCAGCAATCATTTTGACTATTCTTTCTTTTGAGCTCTCGCTAAGACAAGCAATAACAACAATTTTAAAATTATGTTGATTAATAAAATTATTTAATAGCTCCAAAGGCTCTTGTCTGTTAATTCTTCCTGCCATTGCAAAATCTGGAGTTATTTGCATTTCAAGGTCAATTATTCTTTCTTGATT
>CAMDGT010000132.1 GCA_945898025.1 Rickettsia typhi
ATCAATTTCCCTTGGCTTCTGGAGCCTCATTATCAGCTATTTAATTGCTATTCCACTTGGAATAAAAAAGGCAGTTAAATGCAATTCTTCATTTGATTTAACCACAACAACAATCATAATTATTTTTAATGCTCTGCCAAGTTTTTTGCTGGCAATTGGCTTAATAATAATATTCTGCGGAGGAAATTTCTTAAAAATATTCCCCCTTAAAGGGCTAATTTCTGATAATTTTACAGAACTCAACTGGTATCAAAAAATTCTTGATTATTTTTGGCATTTAACATTACCAATACTAGCAATGACAGCAAGCGGAATAGCATCTTTAACAATATTTTGTAAAAACACTTTTTTAGAAGAATTCAATAAAACCTACGTATCATTAGCAATTAGCAAAGGGCTAGGACTAAAAAAAATTTTATATCACCATATTGCAAGAAATGCCTTAATGCTTATTATTGGAGGCCTGCCAGCTCAATTAATCACAATCATGTTTACCTCTTCAATGTTAATTGAAATAATCTTTTCACTTGATGGCCTCGGATTATTAGGTTACGAAGCAACGATATCAAGAGACTATCCTGTAATATTTGGCACAATTTTTTGCTTTAGTTTAATTGGACTAATCGCAAACATTATTAGCGACATTTGTTATCGCCTAATTGACCCAAGAATCAACTATTCAACTAAATCATAACTTTTAACTCTTAATTTATAAACTTACCAATGGATTACGCAATTGAAATTAATGTCATTATTGTTTTAATATTATTAATTCTTTCTGCTTTATTTTCTTGCTTTGAAACCGCGATAACAGCATCATCAAGAGCAAGAGCTCATCGACTTGCAAATGAAGGAGTAAAAAAAGCCAAAATACTTGAAGAATTATTAAAAAATCGCGACAAAGTAATTAGCACTATGTTGCTTGGAAATAATGCCATCAATATTCTCGCTTCAGCAATTGTAACCAGTGTTTTGATAAAATTATTTGGCGATTCTGGCTTAATCTATGCAACCATTGTAATGACAATATTAGTATTGGTTTTTTCGGAAGTTTTGCCAAAAACCTATGCTATACATCATTCTGATAAGGTGGCACTATTCTTTGCTAGCACTATTAAAACGCTGGTAACAGTCTTTTTCCCTTTTATTGATTCAATTCATAAAATAGTTAATATTTTTCTAAATTGCTTTTCCTCAAAAAACAAAAATAATTTTCAAGATAAGCATCTACTTGAGAGAAATGAAATTAGAGATACAGTATATCTTAAGCATAAAGAAGGCTCAATTTATAGCTATGACCGCAAAATGATAGAAGGTGTTCTAGATTTATCAGAAATTGAAATCTGCGAAGTTATGATTCACCGTAAAGATATAATTTCTCTCAATATTGAAATTGAAAATAAAATTTTAATTAAACAAGCCTTAGAATTAAAACACAGTAGAATTCCCTTATGGAGAGATAATCCAGAAAACATTATTGGCGTTCTCAACATTAGAAAGTTATTAAAAAATCTTAATTTTGCTAAAAACAACGAAAGTTTTGATTGGAAAGATTTTAATCTTAAGCCTTATTTAATTGATGCTTGGTTTGTTCCCGCCTCTAATTCACTGCGGGCACAATTATCGGCTTTTCGTAGAAAAAAACAAAAAATTGCTTTTGTTGTTGATGAATATGGCTCGCTACAAGGTTTAGTAACTCTTGAGGATATTCTTGAAGAAATAGTTGGTGAAATCAAAGAACAAGATGAAATAAATGCTGGCGAAATAATGAAATTAAAAGATGGTTATTATAAAATTGCCGGAAAATCAATGATAAGAAACATCAACAAAAGACTCGACTGGAATCTTGAAGAAGAAAATGAAGGATACAATCTTGCTGGACTAATTATTAGTAAGCTTGGCAGGGTGCCAGACGAACAAGAAAAATTTACTATCGATAATTATCAATTTGAAATTTTACAAAAAAAACATCATCAAATTAAATTTGCAAAAGCAAAGCTTATCAATAAATAAACATTAAATTTAGCAATCTCAAAATGTTTAAAAATAAAGATAAAATCAAGGGAAGCTTAGCAATCTTCGCAGGTCGAGGAAATTTACCTAAAATACTTATCGCAGAATGCCTAAAAAACAAGCAAGAGTTTTGTTTATTTTTATTAGAAGGGGAGCATTATCAAAATGATTATAATCAATATAATCCAATTACGGTGCCCTATGGCGCAATTGAGAAATTTCTTGCAATTATCAAGGAAAAAGGAATTGAAGAAATTATTTTTATTGGGGCAGTTAATAAACCAAATTTTAGTAATTTGAAGGTTGATAAAACAGGAGCGATATTACTTGCAAAAATACTTGCTAACAAAATCTTGGGCGATGATGCGGTTCTAAAAACAGTGTTAAATTTCTTTGCAACAAAGGGCTTAAAAATACTACAGATTGATGATTTACTTGATTGTGTTATTAATAAACCAGAAAATTTAACTCTTATTAAGCCATCTTTGGAGCAAATCCATAACATTAAAATTGCCAATAAAGCAATTTGTACTTTTTCTAAATTTGATATAGGGCAAGCAGTTATAATATCGCAAAGGCAAATTATTGCCGTTGAAGCAGTGGAGGGAACGGATGCAATGATAGAAAGATGCAAAACATTGCCCATTAATTATAATGAGGGAGGAATTTTAGTTAAAATGAAGAAACGAAACCAAAGCACTAAGGCAGATCTACCAACTATTGGTATTACCACAATCAAAAAATGTTATGAAGCAAAATTATCAGGAATTGCCATTGAAGCAAAATCAACTCTTCTTCTTGAGAAAGAAGAGGCAATTAAACTATCTAACGAATTAGGATTATTCATTAGTGTTTTTAAATAATAGCTTGAACTAAAATTATTAAGAATTCATCGATCTAAAGAAATCTTCATTGCTTTTACTGTTATTAATTTTATCAAGCAAGAATTCCATAGCTTCTAGTGGAGACATAGGGTTTACAATCCTTCTCAACATCCAAATTTTTGCCAAAGTAGCTCTATCAATTAATAGCTCTTCTTTACGAGTTCCAGATTTAGTAATATCTATGGCTGGGAATATTCTTTTGTCAGATATTTTGCGGTCAAGCACAATTTCTGAGTTGCCGGTTCCTTTGAATTCTTCAAAAATAACTTCATCCATTTTTGAACCAGTATCAACTAAAGCGGTAGCAATTATAGTAAGGGAACCGCCTTCTTCAATATTTCTAGCGGCGCCAAAGAATCTTTTTGGTTTTTGTAGAGCATTAGAATCAACACCACCAGTTAAAACTTTACCAGATGAAGGAATCACGGTATTATAAGCTCTGGCAAGCCTAGTTATTGAATCAAGCAATATAACGACATCTTTTTTAGCTTCTACTAATCTACGGGCTTTTTCAATTACCATTTCTGCTAATTGAACATGGCGACTTGCTGGCTCATCAAATGTAGAACTCACAACCTCACCTTTTACCGTTCTAATCATATCAGTAACTTCTTCTGGTCTTTCATCAATCAGAAGCATTATTAAAACTATTTCAGGATTATTACTAGTTATAGCATGAGCAATATTTTGTAATAAAGAAGTTTTTCCTGTTTTTGGAGGAGCAACAATCAGAGATCTTTGACCTTTACCGATAGGAGCAATCATATCAATGATTCTAGTGCTTATATCTCCATTTAGGGGCCTCTCCTCTTCTAGAATTAATCTATGTTGAGGATGCAAAGGAGTTAAATCATCAAAAAAAACTCTATTGCGAGTTTTTTCTGGCTTATCGTGGTTTACTTCATTGACTCTAAGTAAAGCAAAATATCTTTCTCCTTTTTTTGGAGCCCTAATTTGACCCTTTACCGTATCGCCAGTTCTAAGAGC
>CAMDGT010000133.1 GCA_945898025.1 Rickettsia typhi
CAATCAAGCTGGAATGAAAATGTAGGAACATTGAAAGAGCATTTTATTTTCGATGACGGCAAAGAAGAAGATAGAATCTGGACTCTAGAACTAAGCGACAAGCATCATTTTACTGGCACCGCTCATGATGTTGTAAAAACCGCCAAAGGGAGACAATTTGGCAATGCGATGAGAATGGATTACACACTAAGAGTTGATATTGATAATAAAAAAGTAGATTTAAAAGTTGAAGATTGGATGTATTTAATAAGTGATAAAAATCTTATCAACGAATCAAAATTAAAAAAATTTGGCATTACAGTTGCAAAATTAACAATTGGTTTCAATAAATTATAAATTTATTTGTAAATTATTTTATGAATAATAAATTCATTATTCTTTTATTGTTAACCTTATTTAAAATACTTCAAACCGCTATCAAATTTTTATTAGTTGAATCTTATAAATATTCTTTTAGAAATTAAATTAATCAATTTTTTAACTACCAATTATAATAAACAAATGAAAATTAATAAATTCTTAAAATTAAAACTCTTATTAGCAGTTTCATTATTTACAGCAGGTCAAGAAGTTATAGCCTCTACAAAATATATATCTCTTGGCACTGGTAGCGTTACAGGAGTTTATTATCCAGCTGGTGGAGCAATATGTCGATTAATTAATCGTGGCAGAAAAGAGCACGGAATTCGCTGTTCAGTTGAATCAACAGGTGGTTCAGTTGCAAATTTAAATGCTACTCGCAATGGCGATATAGATCTAGGAATAGTTCAATCAGATTGGCAGTATCATGCCTATAATGGTAGTGGCTTTTTTTCTGATCAAAAACCTTTTAAAGAGCTTCGCTCCATATTTTCATTACATAACGAAACTTTCACTATAGCTGTTACAGAAAAATCTGGAATCAAATCTCTCGACGAAATAGTTGGAAAAAGAGTTAATTTTGGCCCGCAAGGCTCTGGAATGTATTCAACAATGGAGGTATTAATGTTTGTTAAAAAATGGAGAAAAGAATCATTTTCTAATGTGACCTACCTACAGCCTTCAGAACAAACTAAAGCTTTATGCAACGGAAAAATTGATGTCATGATCTATGCCGCCGGAAACCCAAACGGTGTCCTTCAAGAAGCAACTCAAACTTGCCGCGTTACAATCATTCCTATTGACTCACAAACCATTGAAGCACTAACAAAAGTTAATCCATTTTATGTTAAAGCAGTAATAGCCGGCGGTACTTACCCTAACAACCCACAAAATATTGAAACTTTTGGTGTCAAAGCTGGGCTTGTAACCACTGAAAAAAATAGCTCCGATGTTGTTTATCAAGTAACTAAAGCTGTTTTTGAGAATTTCGATAATTTCAAAACTCTTCATCCCGTATTTTCGACTCTCAAGAAATCAGACATGATGTTAGAAGGAAACTCTGCACCAATGCACCCTGGAGCAGAAAAATACTTCAAAGAAGTTGGCTTGATAAAATAATCAATAAATGAGTTGGAAATTAAAAAAAAATAGTAAGCCATTCACTTGCCTTGATGTTGGCTCGTCAAGATTAATCTGCATTATAGCCGAAATTAACGAAGATGAAATAAAAATAATTGGCTACGGACATAAAGAATCTCGCGGTCTTATTGGTTGCAATATTTCCGACATGAGATTGGCACAAAAATCAATAATAAGCACCGTTGCTGAAGCAGAAAAAATGGCAGGAATTTCAATTAAAGATATAACTTTAATTGTCTCTTCTGCTCAAACAACTTCTAGCCATCAAGATTCTTCAATTAAAATTGCTGGAAATACCATTAAATCTAGCGATATAATTTCCCTTACAAATAAAATTAGAGAATATTTTAAAAAAAATAATCACGAAATATTTCATTTTATTCCTCTACAATACAGAATTGATGACTCTCTGCCAATAGTAAATCCTCACCATATGTCTGGAGATACACTTTATACTAAGTTTCACATTATTTCTGCATCTCAAACCACCATTAAGAATATTGAAAAATGCCTAAAAGAATGCCAATTATCGATTGATAATTATCTGATTGAGCCTTATTCCTCTTTATTTGCAACCCTCACTGAAAATGAAATGCATCTCGGTTCAATGATTATAGATATCGGCTCTTTTAATACATCATTCGGATTAGTAATTGACGGAAAATTCACTCATTCTGCAAATTCTCCTATTGCTGGAGCTCATATAACAAAAGACATCGCAACAATTTTGAATATCAGCTTAACTCTTGCAGAAAAAATAAAAAATCTTAATAACTCGTTAATAATTAGCCCCATCGAAGCAAAAGATTTAATAAATCTAAGAAATATCAACGAGTCAGATGGCTCTGACTTAATTAAAATTTCTAAATCCGATCTCGCGGAAATAATAAAATCAAGACTTGAAGAAATTTTTGAAAATATTAAAAAAGTTGCTTATAAAAATAAAATTCCTATCTCTCTTGTTAATAATGTTGTTATTACGGGTGGCTCAGCAACTATTGTTGGAGCAGAGAGATTGGCGAGTGAAGTTTTAAATAAAAATGCTAGAATTGGCTATCCCAATAAAATTAAAAATCTTGATTTTGAAATTAACAACCCCGGACATGCTTCTGTACTTGGTGCATTAACAATATTTCAAAGCAATTACATAAAAAATAAAAATAAGGCTATAGAACCTGAAAAACAAGGTATCATCAACAAAATCATCAATAAAATAGCAAATCTGTAATAATCACGGTCAGATTATTAACCCACAGAAACCAACAATATAATGTTAAAACGATTTAGAAAAATATTTGAACTCGAAGCTTTAACGGGAATTTTACTATTAATTTCAACCATTATCGCCTTATTAATCGCCAATTCTCAAAACTTTGATATGTATGAGCAGTTTTTAGCAATTAAACTTCCTCTATCATTACCATTCAACATAAATAAAGAATTAACCATTCATAACTGGATAAATGAAGGCTTAATGGCAATATTTTTTTTATTAATTGGTCTAGAACTAAAAGAAGAAATTATCAATGGTGAACTTTCTAGTAAAGAAAAAATCACACTACCCGCAATAGCAGCAATTGGAGGGGTGATATTTCCTGCAATTATTTTTTATCTATGCAACTTACAAAAACCAGAAAATCTATCAGGATTTGCCATTCCCACCGCTACAGATATTGCTTTTGCTTATGGTGTAATTTGTATGTTTGGCAATAAAATACCAAAATCTTTAAAGGTTTTTTTAATATCATTGGCAATATTTGATGATTTAATTGCGATTATTATTATTGCTATTTTTTATAGTCAGAATTTAAAAATGATTTATTTTTTATATGTCGGATGCCTAATTTCTATACTTCTATTGTTAAATTTTATTAATTCTAGAAATATGCTTTACTACTTATCGGCGGGTATATTAATTTGGCTAGCAATATTATTTTCAGGTGTTCATGCCACAATTGCAGGGATCATTCTTGCAATTTTTATTCCTCACAAAAATAATATGCTTCATAAATTAATCAAAATAATTGCTCCAACTGTGAATTTTCTAGTGCTACCAATATTTGCATTTGCAAATAGCGGGGTTAGAATTAATAATTTTTCTTTCTCGATTTTTCAAGATCCTTTAATTATGGGGATTGTCTTAGGGCTATTTCTTGGCAAACAAATTGGGGTTATGCTTTTTAGCTTTCTTGCGGTTAAATATAAAATTGCTACTCTGCCTCAGTTAGATGAAAAGCCCAACCAAATCAGTAAAAATGTAAGCTGGTTAGAATTTTATGGCGTCGCAATTCTTACGGGAATAGGTTTTACAATGAGCTTTTTTATTGGCTCATTGGCATTTAAAGACAATCATTCTGCTTTTGATGTAGCAAAAA
>CAMDGT010000134.1 GCA_945898025.1 Rickettsia typhi
TGAAACTTTATTTATTGTGGAATGAGAAACCGCAGATATTGCCTGCAGTTTTATTATGGCTTTGCTAAATGGTATAGTTTTTACGACTCTTACCGCTTCTGCAATTGTGTGTTTGTGCGCTTGTTTTATTGTGTTCATTTTTAAAATAAGTTGAGTTAATGGTTTAAATCAACCTAAGTTTTAGATTATAAAGTGTGTGTTTTCAAGTTAGATTAGTATTACCCGCTTTTCTTACTTGATTTATTATTGTTCTCATAATCTTTTACTGTTTTAGATTGATAAAACAGTAATTTTATGGAAGAATTTTAGAAGTTAATTATAAGTGCATCAAGCCTTTTATTAAGAGATTTCTGTTCTAAATTTCTAAAACTCTGCAGAAGTAGTGGCAAGAATTGTAAATATAACCCAAGACATATTTTAAAAAATTGATAATAATCTAAAATTAAATTAGTTTAATTACTAATAGATAGCAATATTTATCAATCAAGCCGATTAATTAAGTTAATAATTTTTTATTCAACCTTTATTTGACCATTCATAAGCATCGGCAACAGCCAATCGCGGAGTTCGGCGAGAGTTTGGTTTTGTTTTTTATTAATCATCATTTTATAAAAAAATGGTTTAATTATATTTTGAAATTCTAAATATTTTTTTTCACTAAAGGATATTTTTAAAATATTTATTGAAGCCCCAGCATGCAATAATATTGAGCCAGTGGCATATTTGTGAATTGTTTTAATTAATCTTTCATCCTTAAAAATAAAATAAATTAATGAGCTGTCAATTAGTCCAGATTTATCATAAATTTTTCTTAAACCACCTGAATAAGCACCTTCAAAACCAAAAGCCACTTTACCTACTGAGCCATCAAAAGTTACAAGAACATTTTTTTCGTTTACCGTTGCATATTTTTTTGTGAATTATCAACAAAAATAGAAGAGTAATTCTCGATGTCTCCAACCCTAATAAACTTTATATGATTGATTGATTCTTTTTTTTCTTTATATTGTGCCGAACCTGGCTCAATCCCCTTTTCAAAAGTTAATTTATTTGACAATTGCAAAACTTCCCACCCAGCGGGAATTTCTCTTTTTAGCTCTTCATTCCAAACCATCTTACCGCCCGAAGATTTATAGGGCTTGCCGTTTGCATCGGGAAAATCAAATTGCACAAACCAAAAATCATAAAGCGTTTTTGCCATTTTCTCCAACTCGGCATTGATGCGGTTGTTGAGTTCAATTTTTGCATCGAGGGCGGAAAGAACGGCGGCGATTTTTAGTTGAATTAACAGTTCGGGCAAGTCAATATCCAAGTTATAATAAGAATCAAATGTCATACTTGGGACACCTGTGCCAGTATTAAGTTTACTCAAGTCAAGTAATTTTAAAAAGTTGAATAAATAAAATGAATTCGCTAATTCTTTGTTTACAATAGAGTAGTAAATTGTGTCCACAGTCCAAAATGGCTTATTCACATATTGAATATTTGCTAATGTACCTTTTCTTGGAAGTAAAATACTTTCATAATTATAAATAGCTTTGTTACCATATCGCATTATTCCTCCGCTACCATAAATAGGAATATTCCCAGAATTTAATTCTTTATGATCTCTTCCGTTCTTTATGGACAAAAGTTGCTTGAGCTTAAATTTTCTCATACCCCAACCCCTTCAACTCTTTTTTTATCTTCACTTCCAAGTCTCTCGACTCACCAAACATCTTATCTAAATTATCGCTAAAACCCTGCATTTTGGCATCAAATTCTGCTTTAGAAATATCAACATATTCAATCTTAACATCGAAATATTGCCCCGCGCTCAATGAATAATTTTTAGCCTTAATTTCATCATAAGAAACCACCACCGAGAAATCATCGATCGCCTCTTTTTTGTTAAAACTGTTGATGATTTTATCTTCTTCATCTTCTTGTAAAACGGTTTTTTGATTTTTGCCCTCCTTGACAGTTTCACCAAGCTTTGAAGAATCAATCAAAACCACATTTTCTTTGTTATTTTTGTCAATAAAAAGAATCGAAACATTGGTGCCCGTAGTGGCAAAAATATTGCTTGGCATCGAAACCACTCCCGCCAACATTTTTTCATCAATTAATTTCTCGCGAATTTTTCTTTCAATGCCACTTTGAGCAGTAATAAAGCCCGTCGGCACCACAATTGCACCCTTACCTTTGGCGGTTAAAGAATAAATAATATGTTGAATAAAAAGCAAATAAATTGACATTTTATCCTTATCTTTATTTGGCACTTTGGGGATTCCGGCGAAAAATCTTTTTTGATTTTCTTTGCTGTCTAAATTATTTCTTTCATTGCTAAAATCTAATTTAAATGGCGGATTGGAAACGATGTAATCAAATCGCCTTAAACCCTCTCCCTCCTTGTGATAGGGGTGAAGCATAGTGTCGCCCTGAATAATATTTTGAATTGAATGAACTAGGTTATTTAAAACTAAATTTAAACGAAGCAAGCTTGATGATTTTTGCGAAATATCTTGCGAATAAATGCTACATTTATTTTCACCAATAGCATGAGCAATATTCATAAGCAAGGTTCCAGAGCCTGCGGAAGGGTCGTAACAAGTGACATTTTGAATTTTTCCTTGAACTTCTTTTGGCACTAAAATTGCTGCCATAATTTTGGCGACAGCGTGGGGGGTGTAATATTCGGCATATTTTCCGCCACTATCTTTGTTATAATCCTTGATGAGATATTCAAAAATTGTCGCATAAAAATCATATTTTTGATTAAAAATATTTTCAAAACTAAAATCGACTAATTTGTTGATAATGGCTCGACAAAAGGCATCGCGCCTTGAGGTGTCGGTGATAAATTCGCTTACTCGATCAAACAAAATTATTTTAGCTCCGCCTTCAGTTTTTACTGAGAAAATATCGTTGTTGGTAATTGCAATATCTCTTAAAGTATCGTCAAAAAGTTTGGCAAATTCTGGTTGATTTTGCTTTTCAAAAAGAGTTCCAATAAAATGTTCGGCTTTTAGGCGAGCGGTATCGGCGGGGAGTTGCATTTTCAGCATCTCAAACTCATTTTCTTTAAGGGTTAAAATATCTTTTTCATAAGTTAAAGAATTTTTTAATTTGCTATCGATTTTTTTAATTTCAAAAGCGAATTTATCGTTAAGAAATTTATAAAGAAAAACTTGGGTAATTATTTTAAATTCATTGCCATCATTGCCCAGCCCAGATGAGGCGCAGACTGCCTTTAGGCTATCGATTAATTCTTTGGTTTTTCTTTCAAAATCTTGAGTTACCATATTTTAGCCTCGTTTTTAATTTCGTTCATATATTCTTTTACAATTAAATTATTGATGTATTTTGTGGAATCGGGATTTAATTCTATGCCCCGCAGGTTAAATTGCTTAATAATGCTACTTCCAACTTCCGCATTAAAATAACTTTCGTTTTTTAGGATTTGATAATTTTGTAAAACCCGTTCATCGGTGACGATTTTTATTTCATTTAATGCTTCGCAAATTTTCCGTTCTTGATTGCTAAAGCCTTTGTTTTCAATAAGTCTCTTATGGATTCTCACATATTTCGAATCGTTTTCATATTTAGATTTAAGAAGGCTATTTTCTCGATTAATTTCCTTAATGCGATCGTGAATTTGATCTAGAATTGCAACGTTTTGATTCACCTCTTCTCCGGCAATTTCATTAAGATTTTTCTTTTTGAATAATCGCTCAAGCTCTTCTCTAAGAGAGATAAATTGTAAATCTTGTTGATCAAAATTATTTAGCATTGCTTCGCGCGTGATGCGTAAAATGTTTTTTA
>CAMDGT010000135.1 GCA_945898025.1 Rickettsia typhi
ACATAATTGAAAACCATTTTTGCTAATTATGTATGGAGAGGTAAAAGATTGCGCCAACAATTACAAAGACTTGCGACAACCGTTGCAATGATTGTAAAATTCTGTTTTTAATGGGTTGGTGTTTTCATTTTTAGAATAAGCACATTTTAGTTGGTTAAAATCTAAAAATGATTAAATTAACTAAGTTTTATTGCAATAGTTTTGCTACTTAATAAATCTAAAATTCTTTATTTCAACATCGGTACTAATAAAACCAAGCTTTATTGGCTCTTTTTTTGTTAAATCAGTTGATAAATACTTCATTGAAGAATCGCAAAAAATAGTCGCAATAGTTGCATCTTCATCTTCAGCAAGTAATTTTAGGGCGGCGATAAAATTACCGCCACTAGAAATTCCAACTGATAAACCGGCATTATTAATCTTTTGTGCCATTAATATTGCATCGCCATCATCAACAGACACTATATTGGATAATTGGTTTAACTTTAATATTTCGGGAATAAATTCATCGCTAACGCCCTGAATACGATGTTTACCAATTTTCTCACCGCCAGTAGTCAAGGTTGGAGAGTTTGATGGCTCCATAGGGTGACAAGAGCAATTTAGGTTATTTTCTTGGCAATATTTTAAAAAACCCATTACCGTTCCACCAGTTCCAACACCAGCAACAAAATAATTAGGAGCCAAATTGATTTTTGCCAATTGTTCGAAAATTTCTTTAGCCGTGGTTTTGCAATGAGCATTAACATTTTCAGAATTAGTAAATTGTTCAGGGCAAAATACATTTTTATTATTCGTCGCAAACTTGCGAGCCTCTTCAATCGATCTTATAAAACCACCCTGTTCTTTTGTAATGCGGATAACTTCCGCTCCAAAAGATTCAATGATTTGATATCTTTCTGTGCTAAGCCAATCGGGCATATATATTCTTACATTGTGCCCCAATGCTTTACCAATAGCAGAGAATGCTATTCCTGTATTGCCACTAGTCGCTTCAACAATTATATCGCCTTCTTTAACTTTATTTAATTGATAAGCATTTTTCATGATATGAAGAGCGATTCTATCTTTAATTGAACCGCTAAAATTAAAGGCTTCATATTTAGCATAAATTTTTCTAATCTTATTTTGATAAGAAAAAACCACCTCTACTAACGGAGTGTTTCCGAATGCTGATTCAAGGGCGGAGATTTTTTCTAGAACATTCTGTGACATTGAAAATAATATATTGTAAATAATTAAGAATTGTGAGAGCCGTCACAAAAAACACCATTGCTAGTTTTTTTACAACCGCAAAAATAAATATCCTGGTCTTTTTCTGCAATATATGCAACTGATTTGCTAACTGGACTACCATCAGTGTTAGTATGGCTTTTATGAGCGCCATCACAAAAGGGTTGTTTTTCAGAGTATCCACAAGAACACCAAGAATATTTTTTTCCAGCTTCAACTGCAATTTTAAAGGGCTGATTGTTCATAAAATTTTAATTAATTAATAATTTTGCTAAATCGCAACAAAATAACTGTTATTTTCTAGCTTTTAGATAGAGTAAAAATATTTTTTATTATTATAATTTCAATATAAAATATTTAAATTATTCGAGGAAGGTTAAAAGTGGTGCCCAGAGAAGTGGTGCCTAGAGACGGAATCGAACCGCCGACACAAGGATTTTCAGTCCTTTGCTCTACCGACTGAGCTATCTAGGCAAATGTTTTAATCATATTAAAAAACTTAGTTTTAAATGCAATTAAATATTTTTTTAAATGCATTTTTTTTAAAAATTTATGGTCTTGTTAAAAAATTAAACTCTTATAAAATCACAATATTAAAATTTTTTCAATTTAAATAAGTTTATGGAAAATTTGAACGATTATTCTTTTTATGTAAACCTTGCCTATTGGCTTTCGGGATTGATATCATTTGTTTATATTGCTAAAATTTTTATTAATTTTTTTACTTTAAAAAAAACTTTAAATAATGTTCAAAAAAAGTCTTAATAATAAGCAAAAAAGATCAATTTTTGTGGCAGGAATTTTTTTAATATCAATTATTTCACTAATTTTTATTTTAAAAAATTTTCAAAATAATATTGTCTTTTTTTTCTCGCCATCCGAAATTGATAAAATCCGCTCAAGCCTTTCAAGCGTAAGAGTCGGAGGTATGATAAAAAAAGATTCAATTAAAAAAATCGACGCTTTAACGACCGAGTTTATTATTACTGATTACAAAAATGACTTAGCAATTAATTATCGCGGAATCTTACCCGATCTATTCAGAGATGAACAAGGAGTAGTTGCCAAAGGTAAAATAAATATTGTAGAAAATAAATTTTATTCAAGTGAATTGTTGGTTAAGCATGATGAAAATTATATGCCACCTGAAGTAGCCAAGGATTTAAAAATGAAAATACCATACTCTACTAATTAAATTTGCTAGCGCAAATTTAGCTTTGAGTTGAATCGCTTCACGGCAAATGAATTGCCGCATCCGCGATAAGATTTAAGGTTTTTTGACTTTTTATATTTATAAAACTTAGGGACAAAGACTTGCGGTTCTAAATTCGGAAACTTGGAAAAGTTTCAGTTTCACTCCTGAGTTTTCATCCATACACTTTACGAAAACACTCACAACGTCTAAGGCTTCACCACTCTCCCCTTCGGGAGGACTTCCATTAATCCAAACTCTTGGGGATGCCGTGATGGGTGAGAAATATCTAAATAATCAAAGGTTTCGCATCAATAGTAAAAATTTTCCAAAATAGTTTTTTACAAAAGCTAATTTCTTGAATCGATTAAAAGCATTCGAATTTTGTATCTTTTCAAATCTTTAATATTTCTGAAGTATAAACCTAAAAAGTTTCATAAAAATTCTTGCACTTTTTAACTTACTAATCAAAATTAAAAATTATTATTAGCCCAATTAAATTTTAAATTTAAATTATAGGTTTCACATGGAACAAAAAGCCACATTAGTAAAATTTACCGATAAAAAACTTGGACGCGGACTCTCAGCTTTACTCGGAGAGAGTAAGGTAAAATCACCTTTATTTAACCCAGAAAATCAAGACGTCGTTGAAAAAATTAGTCTTAAAAAAATTCGCCCCGGCGTTTATCAGCCTCGTCAACATTTTGAAGAAACTGAATTGCAAGATTTAGCCGAGTCAATCAATGAACATGGCGTAATTCAGCCCATAATTTTGCGTAAAACCGATGATGATTTTTATGAAATTATCGCCGGAGAGCGTCGTTTTCGTGCTTCAAAAATTGCCAATCTTACCGAAATTCCAGCCATTGTTAGAAAATTTTCTGACAATGATGCTCTTGAGATTGCCATTATTGAAAATGTCCAACGCTCTGACTTGTCACCGACCGAAGAGGCTCGTGGCTATCAAAGATTGATGAAAGAATTTACTTATACTCAAGAAATTGTTGCCAAAAAAGTTGGCAAAAGTCGCGCTCATATTGCTAATTTATTGCGCTTGTTAACATTGCCTGAAAAAGTTCGTGAATATTTGGACAGTAAACAAATTTCCATGGGGCATGCGCGCGCCATAATTAATTCGATCAATCCTGAAGAATTGGCAAAAAGAATTATTGCCAAAGGTTTGAATGTGCGTGACGCCGAAGAAATTGTGCGTGACGAAAAAATTGAAAAAGCCAAAAGAACGCCAGTTTTAATTAGAACCGAATCGCGAATTAAATTTATTAATAGCGAACATTTGGTTGCCCTAGAAAATCAAATATCGGAACTGTGTGGAATGGATTGTAAAATTTCTTATAATG
>CAMDGT010000136.1 GCA_945898025.1 Rickettsia typhi
TGAGCTTGGGGCACCAAAAATGATTTCATCCCTTGATATGATTCTAGATTTTTCGGTGTTCGAAGCTTTTTGTTCTCCAGTGAGAGGATGATTTCTTGATCCTTTTTCAGAGATTCGACTTTCGATATTTATTGCAATTAACACCTCTTCTTTTTCTTTATTCTTTTTTTCGTCCATCGGGCATCAAGGTCTTTCTGGGCTATTTCTGATCTGAGCCAATGGATCACCCATGTTGGTGAGTTTTTTAGTTCGTGTAATTAGATCGAAGAATTCTGGCTGGTTTATTTTTTACTTGGAGTTGTTGTTTGTTTTATTGAGTTGTGAACATGCTTTAGAGTATCTAGCCTCTCAGGTTTACGACCAATGCAAATTAACAATTAAACCAATAAAGTGCAACAACTAATTTCTTGAAAAAACCCCCGAAAAACTATGGAGATAAAGGGTTTGGAGCTGAATTATTTAGGATTTAAGATTTTATGGGGCTGGGGGTGAATTTTTAGAGGTGCCCTTAACTTATTAGCTTGATTAATTTTTATTATTTGTCAGAAAACATATCAATGCGATAACCGCTTTATTTGACTTGCAATTATAAAAAGATATTAAAAAATGAAAACATAAAATATTATTTTGAATTTATTTTTTCAACAAAATTTGATAAATATTTTCTTTAATAATCATGAATCATTCTTAATAAAGCAACTAAATAGCAATATATTTAAAAAATGAATAAAATAACAACAATTATCAATCACGGCAATGGTCTTAGAGTTTCTAGCGATGAAATGAAAGAAGTTGACACCGTTTCAGTCGGCGTGTTTGTAAATACTGGAAGCCGTAATGAAAATAAATTAAATAATGGCATCTCTCATTTTCTTGAGCATCTTGCCTTTAAAGGCACCAAAAAAAGAAGCGCAAAAGAAATTGCTGAACAATTTGAAGCAATAGGGGGAAGAATAAACGCCTACACTTCCAGAGAAAAAACCGTTTATTATGCAAAAATTTTAAAGAAAGATAGTGAATTCGCAATTGAATTTCTGGCGGATATCATTCAAAATTCAATTTTTGATAGCGGTGAATTAGAAAAAGAAAGAGGGGTTATCTTGCAAGAAATTGCAATGACTAACGATACTCCTGACGATATTATTTTTGATTATTTTCAAGAAACTGCATTCCCTCAACAGTCGATAGGGCTATCAATTCTTGGTCCAAAAAAAAACATTAAAAAATTTAATAGCGAAAATTTTATTAATTATGTTAAAAAACAATATAATTATAGCAATATTGCAATTAGTGCTTCGGGAGCAATAGACAACAAAACTCTAGATTCCCTAACTGGCAAATATTTTAAAAACTTATCTACGAATCAAATTGCTAAATTTGAGCCTGCTAAATATAAAGGCGGGGATTTTCGTAAAAATAAAAAATTAGAACAAAACAACATTCTGATTGGCTTCGAAGGCTTGTCTTATAATCACCCACAATATTATGCAACACAAATGCTGGCAATGATATTAGGGGGCGGAATGTCTTCCCGCTTATTTCAAGAAGTTAGAGAAAAACTTGGGCTAGCTTATTCAATATATGCCTTTAATCAATCTTATCAAGATTGTGGAATTTTTGGCATCTATGCTGGCACCACTCCAGAAAATACTAACAAACTAATCGAAACCACCATTGAAGAAATTAAAAAGATTTGTGAAAAAATCACCGATGCAGAGATTAAGAAGGTTTCTAATCAATTTGAAGCTGGGCTATTAATGGCAAAAGAAAGCACCAGTAGCAGAATGCAAAGGCTTGGCAACGATATACTTAATTTCAATCGTGTTATTAGCGACGAAGAAATAATCGAGCAAATTAAAAATATTACTAAAAAAGATTTAATAAAAATTGCTCATCAGATATTTTATCAAAGCAAACCAACATTTACGGCAATTGGCAAAATAGCAAATGTAATTGATTACCAAAGTTTTTGTCAAAAATTACAATAATCTTATCAAATAAAGCTGTTGCAAATAATTTTTATAAATTGTTATCCAATGCAACCATTAATTGCAATTGCTAGCTTCTTAATGCCTTCATTATAACCATCTTGATTAAGCTGGCGATTTTGATTCTGCCATAAATTAACTTGCAGAAATTTAATATTATTATTTTCAGCAAGTTTTTTTGCAGAACTTTTTTCGCTATGAGCATCTCCAAATAGGCATCTAATTTTATTTTGCTTAATTAATGAATTAAACTTTTTAAGATCAGCAATTGAAATTTCCTTATCATCATCATAAAGCATTGACATCACTGGATTTAAATGAAAATATTTTTCAAAATAACTATAGCCGTTATGATAAAATAAATATGAATGTTGATAATCTTTATTCTTTGCAAGCTCTTTTCTAACGAATAAATTATTGATAAAATTAATATTTTTAATGGTTTGTCTGTTGAAATTACTAGATCTATTTTGATAATATGGTTTATTGTCAGGGTCTAAAGAGATTAATTTTTCCGCAACATCCTTAGCAACGATAATTGCATTTTCTGGATTAAGCCATAAATGAGAATCTCCCTCTATGATTTTAATATCAGGTAAATAGGCTATTTTAAACACCATTAAATTAGGAAAATTCTTTACTAATTTACCAAGATTATAATCTATTTTATCATCAATATAATAAAATATTTTTACTTGCGATAATTTTTCTAAATCACTTTTATTAAATTTTTGATTATGTTCGGAATTACTACCGCCATTGATTAAAATTAATTGCTCTGAATTTAATGCAATTGCTTGCATAATTTGATAAATAGCAGGATTAGCGGTTGCAATTAATGGCTTTTGACTATAATTATTAATGATATTTTGCTGATGATTGTTTTTTAACGGGGGTTGCAAATTAGCAAATACTAATTGAGAATAAAAACAGTAAGAAATAAATAAAAATATTTTTAAACAAACCTTTTTTTGTAATTTTTTAAAAAAATAAATCATAATGACAGTTTTTAGTAATTTAAAGAAAATTCACCAATCTAACAATTCTGTAATTGCAAGCTTAGATAATGTTAGCTTAATTATTGATAACAAGAAAATCTTGGAAAATATATCTTGTCAATTCACAGCAGGGAAAATCACCACTATAATTGGCCCCAACGGAGGAGGCAAAACCTCAATTGCAAGAATATTGCTCAGATTAATCAAGGCAAGTTCTGGTAAAGTTTTTATTGCAGAAAAAGCCAGAATTGGCTACATGCCACAGAAAGTTATTCTCGACAAATCACTGCCAATTAATGGGCTTGATTTTTTAGCAATCTTAAATAATTGCAAGAAAAAAAATCTGTTTCAAAATAATAATTTACTAAGCCTAGTTCGGAGAATGAATCTAGAAAATTATTTAGAATCTTCGGTTCATAATTTGTCGGGCGGACAATTGCAGAAACTGCTATTTATTCAAGCAATAAGCAATAATCCTGATTTACTGGTAATTGACGAACCAACTCAATATATGGATATCGAAGCGATTAAACAATTTTATCAAATTATTGAGGAATTAAGAAATAATTCTAAATGCTCTATTTTACTTATTTCTCACGATTTATATGCTGTTATGCAGAAAACTGATGAAGTATTGTGTGTAAATCAACATTTATGTTGCTCTGGGTCGCCAAGCTCA
>CAMDGT010000137.1 GCA_945898025.1 Rickettsia typhi
TAGACAAAGCATCGGCACCAATGCTTTAGCCTCAATCTTCAATTCTGTTCGTGAACAATTAAAACAAAAAGCCTTGGTTAGGGCTTGGCTAGAGAAATCTTCACCTTTGTTGATTCAAGCCAGCTGATCAGCAAGATTCATCTTTGGAATGAAAGGGACAAAGCGATTGCTAAAGGTTTGGAGAAGTTTAACAATTGCATTATTGAAGAAAATAAAAGTAAAAAAATAAAAATCGCTGACAACCAAGCTCGCTTTGGATGTAAAGGCAAGAATAAACATTGATATGTCTATAAAAGAAATGTTTTTTGTTGATATGCAATCTGGATTAATCAACAAAGTTGCAATATTTGGCGATAAAGGCTATTGCACCAAGGATTCAACCACTCAAATTAAAATCAAAAATCTTCATAATTGCACTATAATTGCACTATAATTGCACTATCAAAACCAACAATATGAAAGATAAAAACTTCAATAAAGATAAATGGATCTCAAAAGCAAGATCACCATATGAGCGGGTGTTTAGTAAGGTTAGCAACAGAAGTAGATATCGCGGAATTGCCAAAAATCAGTTCCCGGTTTTTATGGAAAGTTTAGCATTTAATTTTAAAAGATCGATAAAACTTGAAGATAAAAAACTGAGTTTTGCGACATAAACCGACAAAAACAACAAGATTTTGCATCTCAAAGCAGAAATATGACCAAAATTGCTAAAAATATGTCTTAAAAAATCAGAAAAATATCGGTAATAAGATCTTAAATTTTAATTTTATTTGGAATTGCGGTTGTTTTGTTAAAAAAGTTGGTTTGTTAAAAAGGTTGGTTTGTTAAAAAGATTGGTTTGTTAAAAAATTTAGGAATTTAAATTTACGACAGTCTCATAATTTAAAATTTGGTAATTAATTTGTTGGGTTAATATTTTTAACCTATCTTGATATTTTTGATAAATTTCTGCAGGCTCTTTTAATTGATTTTTCAATGACTCTAATTTATGTTCAAGAAAATTATAATGTTTTTGGAATAATTGATGGCAATGAAGATATATTTTATCTAGATGTTTTTGAATTTCATAAAGCGAGGGAACTGCCATTTCTACTGAAGCAGTTGGAGTTGGCGCTCTAGCATCGGCAACTAAATCAAGCAAGCTATTATCAGTTTCGTGCCCTATTGCCGATATAACTGGTATTTGCGACATAAAAACGGCTTTAACGAGGTCTTCATCATTAAAAGGCATTAAATCTTCAAAAGAGCCTCCACCTCTTGCAATTATTATAACTTCTGGTTTATTTTGCGATAAATGATTAAAATATTTCAATGCTTCAATAATTTGTTCGACAGATTTTTCTCCCTGCGTTAGAGTTGGATAAAGCATAATGTGGCTAGGAAAGCGATTGGCAATTCTATTTTTAATATCCTCAATTACTGCTCCCGTCTCGGAGGTAATAATGCCAATGATTTTTGGTATAAATGGCAGAGGCTTTTTATGGATATTATCAAAAAAACCTTCTGCCAATAATTTTTGTTTTCTTTTTTCCAGCATTTCTAATATTGCTCCAATTCCTGCGATTTCTGCCTTATCAACAATAATTTGATAAGAAGATCTGCCTTCATAACTTGTTATTTTGCCATTTACAACAATTTCAAGACCATCGCCAATTGCAAAATTAATATTATTAGCAGAATTTTTGAAGCATACTGCGCTTAGTAGGGCTCCACCTTCTCTTAAATTAAAATAATAGTGCCCACTACTCGCTTTTTTAAAGCCCGTAACCTCACCTTTAATGCGAACGTAGCCGAATCTGTCTTCAAGAGTCATTTTTATTGCTCTTGAGAATTCAGCAACTGTAAATTCAGGAATATTGTTTTGCATTTAGTTTAGAAATAGCTAATAAAGCATTTAATGGCTATTTTAGATAGCAAGATTTATTGAGTTGTTTAATTGCCCAGCTTAACAGTTTGGAAAAGCCTAAGCTTAAATTTACTAAAATTTACATTGCACTAAATATTAATGTTGATGCAATTTTGAAGTCAATATTTTATTTTTTTATAATATTTTTTGGTAAAAAATCTAGATTTTTTATGTCGGGAGCCACCACCACGCAAACCCGGCGTGTATGTTCATATTCGCGCGAAGCTATTTTATTCTGACATACTCCCGACGGAAAATATTCTTAACATTAATTTTTTTTAAGCAAGATTTTTTTTAACAAATTTTACCAACCCAACAACATGATGGGTTTATAGCGACTAAGTTTTAGGTAAAATTTTAGTAAAGTTTAATATTATCAGTTGTCAAGCATTGATAAGAAAGCAATAAATTTTCAATAAATTTTAAGTAAATTTGTTGCTTATTAGAAAGTAATTTATATTTTAAAATTTGATTAAAAAATCGATAATCTAACTTTAATTTAATCCTCTTTTTCAAGGTGTTAGTGCTTATTAAGCATTAATAGAAATTGTAAAAAGGCTTAAAATAGCCTTCTTTATTAACTTATTTGCATCACAAAATGCTTCAAATTATTGCTAAAAAAATTTTTGGTTCGGTTAACGACAGATCAATAAAAGCTTTACAGCTAGATGTTATTAAAATTAATGAGTTGGAGCCTTCCATTTCAAAGCTTAGCGATATAGAATTGCAAAACAAAACCAACGAATTTAAGGCTTATCTTAAAAATGGTGGCAAAATTGACGATTTACTTCATCAAGCATTTGCAGTGGTTAGAGAAGCTTCTAAAAGAATATTGCAAATGAGACATTTTGATGTCCAATTAATAGGCGGTATAGCTCTTCATCAAGGAAAAATAGCAGAAATGAGAACCGGAGAAGGTAAAACCCTAGCCGCAACCTTGCCTTGTTATTTAAACGGCCTTACAGGTAGAGGAGTTCACCTAGTCACAATAAACGATTATCTTGCTAAAAGAGATTCCGAATGGATGGGAAGGTTATATCAATTTCTTGGACTTACTGTTGGTTGTATAACCTCTGAAAGCGATGAAGTTGCTAGGAGAAATGCTTATAATTGCGATATTACCTATGCCACTAATAACGAACTCGGTTTCGATTATCTTAGAGACCAAATAAAATATAGCCTTGAAGATACTGTGCAAAAGCCAAAATATTATGCTATTGTTGATGAAGTTGATTCCATATTAATTGATGAAGCAAGAACACCTCTAATAATTTCTGGGCCAACTAACGATAATTCAAAGCTTTACCAACAAATTAATCAATTTATTCCATTGCTAAAAAAAGAAGATTATCTTGTTGATGAAAAGGAAAAAGCGGTTTCTTTTACCGAGCAAGGTATTGAAAATGTTGAAACAATGCTAAAAAATAGCGGTGTTATTGAGGTTGATTCTAATATCTATGATGCGGTAAATATATTGCTAGTCCACCATCTTAATCAAGCATTAAAAGCACATAAAATTTTTAAAAATGAAATTGATTACATCGTTAAAAATGGCTCAGTAATAATAATTGATGAATTTACTGGTAGAATGCAAGAAGGCAGAAGATTCTCCGATGGATTGCATCAAGCTCTTGAGGCAAAAGAGGGGATAAAAATTCGCAATGAGAATCAAACTCTCGCCTCAATTACTTTTCAAAATTATTTTCGTCTTTATGAAAA
>CAMDGT010000138.1 GCA_945898025.1 Rickettsia typhi
TGGTAAATTTGGACCAATTGCAATTTTTTCCATATATACATCTGGAGCATGAAGAAAAGAGCCTCTTGTTGTAAATGCGCATACCGCTAATGAATTTCGGGCGCTATTAGCACAAATTGTTGTTCCTTCAAGGGGATCAAGAGCAATATCTATTTCAGGAAACGGGCTTTGATTAGAGTTTTCTTTGTAAAGACCTACTTTTTCTCCAATATAAAGCATTGGAGCTTCGTCTCTTTCTCCTTCGCCAATCACTATTCTACCACTAATTGGCATTTTATTTAAACTTAGCCTCATTGAGTTGACTGCAGCTTGATCTGCAAGGTGATTATCTCCTTTGCCTATCCAATCATAACAGGATATTGATGCCTGCTCTACAACTTCAAGAATATCATTTAGAAGAAGCGATATTGATTTATTAAATGGTATATTTACTTCTTTTTGCATTTTTATTTTGTAGTAAATTATGCTATTTTTAATTGTTTAGCAATTAAATAAAGCCTTTATTCGTCGGTTAATATTGATAGATTATTGTAGTCGTTGATTTTACAAAAACCACCAGTTATTTTAAAAATTTCCACTATTTCTTCTGATTGATTATATAGCTTTATTTCTCCTTCGCAAAGCCTTGAAACAAAAGATTCATGACCTTGCATAATTCCAACTTCACCGCTAATTGTTGGCAATATTACCAGATAACAAGAGCCTTTAAAAGATATCTCTTTAGGAGTTGTAATTTCAATGTTTATTGACATTATTTTGCTTCTTTAAGTAGTTTTTCACCTTTTGCAATTGCCTCTTCTATATTTCCAACCATATAGAATGCGGATTCAGGAAGGTGATCGTATTTTCCTTCACATATCGCTTTAAAGCTACTAATGGTGTCTTTTAGGGAGACTAATTTACCTGGTGCACCCGTAAAAACTTCTGCAACATGGAACGGTTGAGATAGAAATCTTTGAATTTTTCTAGCTCTAGCCACTGTCATTTTATCTTCTTCCGATAATTCGTCCATACCTAATATTGCGATAATATCTTGCAGTGATTTATAGGCTTGTAAAATTTTCTGCACTTCTCTTGCAACTTGATAATGCTCTTCACCAACTATTCTAGGGTCAAGTATTCTAGAGGTTGAGTCGAGAGGATCGACGGCGGGGTAGATTCCTATTTCTGCAATTTGACGAGAAAGAACGGTTGTTGCATCAAGATGCGAGAAGGATGTTGCGGGAGCAGGATCGGTTAGATCGTCAGCAGGAACATATATTGCTTGCACCGAAGTGATTGAACCACTTTTTGTTGAGGTGATTCTTTCTTGCATTTTCCCCATTTCTGTTGCCAGTGTTGGTTGGTATCCAACTGCAGAAGGAATTCTTCCGAGTAGGGCGGAAACTTCTGAACCAGCTTGAGTGAAACGGAATATATTGTCAACAAAAAATAATACATCTCTATTTTCTTTATCACGAAAATATTCTGCTTGAGTTAATCCAGTTAAGGCAACTCTTGCTCTTGCACCAGGTGGCTCATTCATTTGACCATAAACTAATGCAACTTTAGAATTACTAAGGTTATCGACATCAATAACTCCAGAATCCATCATCTCGTGGTATAAATCGTTTCCTTCACGAGTTCTTTCACCAACCCCAGCAAAAACAGAATAACCACTATGTGCTTTGGCAACATTGTTAATAAGTTCCATAATTAATACTGTTTTTCCTACTCCAGCACCACCAAATAAACCAATTTTACCACCCTTAGAATAAGGGGCGAGCAGATCTATTACTTTAATTCCAGTTACTAATATTTCTGTTTCAGTTGATTGTTCTGATAATTCAGGAGCAGCGCGATGAATAGAATATTTTTCTTTAAAATTAATTGGCCCTTTTTCATCAATTGGGTCGCCAATAACATTCATAATTCTGCCGAGTGTTGATTCTCCAACTGGAACTAAAATAGGTTGACCGGTGTCAACTACTTCAAGGCCCCTAACTAGACCGTCTGTTGAATCCATCGCAATCGTTCTTACGGTTCTTTCGCCAATATGCAATGCAACTTCAAGAGTTAATTTTTTGCCTTCATTTATGCATTCAAGAGCATTATAAATTGCTGGTATTTCGCCATTTTCAAATTCAACATCAACAACCGCAGATATTACTTGGGTTATTTTTCCTTTATTTGCCCCTAGATTTGCCCCTAGATTTTTCATGATTATAATTTAAAATGTTTTTATTGATTTAATTAAAAATTAACAAGCATGGTTTTAAGATATTTTACTCAAATTTATTAATTTCTAGTAAAAATCAGCTTTATAATTAAAGTTAATCTATCTAAATTATTTTTTTAATAAATCAAGCAAAATTTTAATCAAATTTAATAAATACAAAAAAATAATAGCTCTAATGCTTCTGGCAATAGTCATGAAATAGAAATCGCTAGCTGTCAAAAGTTAGTTGATTTATTGTTAGCGAAAGAGAAAAAATCTAGCGGTTTAGCTTTTTCTTTACCAAGAAGAAGGTAGAGATTATTTACAATAAACCGATAATTATAATTAGTATTGTGAAGGATTGAATTTTTGCAATGGACGATTATTAGATTTATTAAAAAGAGCCAATTTAATTATTTTATTCATTTGATTTTTAGAAATTATTATTGGCTTTTTAAATATTCTCCATTTTACACTCTCAGTGCAGGGAGGGCTTGTAAGAGAGCCTTCATAAGCAAATGCTTTATCTTTTAAATTAATAAAATTGCCTAAATTTATTTTATATTCGTTTAATTGTTTTTGTTGCTTCTCAATCAGATTAATTATCGGCTCTAGATTTTTATTATCAATTTCGTGATTTTTTTTATCTAATTCTAAAAAAATAGCCAATTGAAAATATTGATCATCTTCACTTTTATATGATATTTGCATTTCAATAGAATGCTGTTCGCTGTTTACAAAGTGCTCGCTTGGATGATGAAATATAACATGCTTAGCTTTATAAATTTTATTACGAAATTTTATTTTTGAGCTATCTTTAATATTAAATTTAATAAAATTATGCTCTTGATTCGCTTTAACAACAACATCTTTATAATTAATAATTTCAAAATCAATTTTATTAAACTTTTGATTAACGATATCAATTGGCGATTGATTGTAGCCAATTTTACAAAATTTATATTCTTTATTAATCTTGTGCCAAAATTCTGGGGATGAAGAACCTTCGTAGCTCCAGTTTTTAGCACAAGATGACAATCCTAAAATAGCCATTGAAAGAAAAATAATAGATTTTATTGCTGACTTGTTTTTCATTATTAAATTTATTGCTGATAAATTTTGATAATATTTTCAAGCAATTTTAAAGCCTCTGCTCTTGTTCTTTGAAAGGCGTTTCTACCAATGATTGAACCGTTTCCACCGCCTTTGTGTATTTCAGATATTTCGCTGTATATTTCTTCTTCATTTTTAGAGCTACCACCAGAAAATATAACTATTCTTTTTCCGTTAAAAGTAGTTTGCATGATGTGCCTAACTCTTTGCTCTAGGGTTTCAATAGGAATTTTAGTTTTTTCGTAAACTTTAATTGCATCAAGATTTTCAAGAGCTTGAGTCGGTGGCTTAACTTTAATTAT
>CAMDGT010000139.1 GCA_945898025.1 Rickettsia typhi
ACCAATCAAAACTTTATGCACTTTGCCATCTGAAGATTCTTCTATTTTTCCATTATTAAAAAATTTTTTATTAGAATTTAAAGATTTTGTAGCATAAGCAATCGTTGAGAAGGATCCAGTTTGTATAAAAATTTTACCTTTATCACTAGTTGCTTTATTGTTTTTAACTCTATGTTGAGCTGATGGATTCAAAACATAGCGATTCTTAAACATTACTCTGGTTTCTGAGTCATTTTTTGCTAATTTCTTCTGAAAAGGTTCTGCAATTACATTATTTTGAGCAACATTTTCGCTTTCTACATTTAAACTACTTTTTTGAGATAAATCGCTTTTTTGAGATAAATAGCTTTTTTGGGATAAATCATAATTGACTTCATTGCTTATTTTACTGTTTTGAGAATTGAGATTGCTGGTTTTATTTGCAGTATTTTTTGCAATTTTTGATTGATTATTTTGGTTTGTTTCTTTTTTTCCCTCTAAAGGAATTTTCTCTTGCTTCAATTCACTTTTACTCACAACTTTTGTTGAGACATCTTTTTGATTATCAAATTCAGGCAAAGATTCATTTTGATTTTTCTGCAAAATTTTTGCATTAAAAGAAGGGGTTTTTGGCTTAATAGTTGATGGCTTCCCATCAACACTAACAAGGCGAATAGTTGGAATTTGATTTTCTTTGTTAGCGCAAGAAGAAATCAACATTATTGCAACTATACTGAGTAATTTTTTTAACATAAATATATTTTAAATTAATAATTTTATAAATAAAAACCTTTAAAGCCTTAAATAATGACTATTTACTAGGTTTGAGATTAATAGTTTTATAAAAATTATAAGCCATAATACAAGCTCCTATTAAGAATAACAAACCGCCAATTGCTCTTGTTATATAAAGTGGATGCAATGTTTTTAGAGTCTCAACAAATGAATATTGCAAGAAACCCATTGAATCGTAAGATCTCCACATTAAACCTTGAGTTATACCAGATATCCACATTGCAACAATATAAAGAACTATACCGACTGTAGCAAGCCAAAAGTGTGTTGCTACCAATTTATCGCAATATAATTTTTTCTTATTCCATAAAATAGGAACCATATGATAAAGTGCTCCAAAACTAATTAGTGAAACCCAACCAAGAGCACCAGAATGAACATGTCCTATTGTCCAGTCGGTATAGTGAGATAGGGAGTTTACAGATCTAATTGACATTAGCGGACCTTCAAAGGTACTCATGCCATAAAAAGCAACCGCAGTAATTAAGAATCTAAGCACTGCATCTTCTCGAAGTTTATGCCAAGCTCCAGATAGAGTCATGATTCCGTTTATCATACCACCCCAAGAAGGCATCCATAACATAATGGAGAAAGTCATTCCTAGAGTTTGAACCCAATCAGGAAGAGAAGTGTAGTGCAAATGGTGAGGGCCAGCCCAAATGTAAATAAAAATTAGCGACCAGAAGTGTAATATAGAAAGACGATATGAATAAATTGGTCTCCCCGCTCTTTTTGGCACAAAATAATACATTATACCGATAAAACCTGCGGTTAGAAAGAATCCGATCGAATTATGACCATACCACCATTGAATCATGGCACTCTGAACACCTCCAAATAGTGGATAACTTTGGGTGCCATTAATTTTAACAGGTATTGATAAATTATTAACAATATGCAAAACTGCCATGGTAGCAATAAAAGCTAAGAAAAACCAATTCGCAACATAAATATGAGGCTCTCGTCGATTTTTTATAGTCATCAAAAAAACGATTAAATAACAAACCCAAACAACTAAAAGAAGGAGATCTGCATACCATTCTGGTTCAGCATATTCTTTAGCTTGAGTAACCCCCGTTACATAGCCAATCGCCGCCAAAACAATAAAAAGTTGATAACCCCAAAAAATAAAATTTAATAAGCTTTTATTGCCCCATAATCTTGCTTGACCAGTTCTTTGAACAACAAAAAAACTGGTTGCAAATAAAACATTGCCACCAAAAGCAAATATAACCGCCGAAGTGTGAAGAGGTCTTAATCTGCCAAATGTTGTAAATTCATAACCGAGATTAAGTATTGGAAAAGCTAGTTGAGAAGCGATAATAACACCCATTAACAAACCAAATACTGCCCAGAAAGTTGCGGCAACGGTAAATAATTTGACTATATCGTAGTTGAATTCTGTATTTTTGCTAATATTCATTTATTAAATTAAGATTTTATTATTTTTAATGCCATAAAGTTTAGCAATAAAAAGTTAGTTATTGAAATTATACGAAACAACCAAAGAAATTTAAGGTTTCCTAGAATAAAATAACCACCAATTCCAGAAATTAGTAGTGCCGGTATGGTAGAAATACCAAAAAGAAGCATTCCTGTCATTGCTATTATTGGTTTATCTATTACTGCTACCGTTATAAAGGCGCTATAAAGAAGACCACAAGGGATAAATCCGAGCAATAAACCAAGAAAATAGCCCTTAAAGCCAGTTGGATTAACTATTAACTTGCTAATTATTTTAGCAATTATTTTAAACGAAAAAATATTTATTTTTTTTCTAAAAAAACTTTTTAAAAATTCTATAAACAAAAATTTATTTATCAAAAACTTTATTTTGTAAAAAACAGAAAACTTAAAATTTGTTGATTTTTTGCTACCAATAAAACAACCTTTTAAAAAAGATATTGAGGCAATAAATAAGAATATTGAAGCGATGATTTTAAAAAAAATATTATGACTAAAACCACTACCAACCATTGAGATTAAGAGACCAATTAATCCGTAAGTTGTTATTCTGCCTAAATGATAAGAAATCAAAGCAAAGTTTCTTATTTTATTAAGCAAATTATATTGTTCGATTTTAATGTTGCTTAAACGATTATTAATTTGCGAAAAAACAAAGGGCGAACACATGCCAACACAGTGAGTAAAGCCACCAAAAAACCCCATTGAAATCAAGGAAAAGATTAAAATTTTATAATCAAGATAATTCATTAAATTTTTATTATGTTTTTAAATTTATGTTTGAAAATATAATAAATCTATTCATAAAGCAACATATAATTGCCAAAACTAGTGATTACAATATTTCCAATCTATAATACATTATAATTGAATTCTAAAATTCTTCCATAAAATTATTGTTTTATCAATCCAAAACAGTAAAAGATTATGAGAAAAATAATAAATCAAGCATTAACACAAAAAGCTCAAGATTTACTTATGAAGTTAAATTCAGAAGGTGTGTTGTTGCTATAACAGACTAAAGGCAATTATCGCCTCTTTTAATCATCCAATTAAAACGGTAGCAGATATATTTGATGTTGATTCAACATTACACCAGATGGGCAAACAAACTAAAGAGAATTGGCATTAAGAGACTGTCGCAAATTTAAATTCCTAAATTTTTTAACAAACCAACCGCAATTCCAAATAAAATTAAAATTTAAGATCTTATTACCGATATTTTTCTGATTTTTTAAGACATATTTTTAGCAATTTTGGCCATATTTCTGCTTTGAGACGCAAAATCTTCTTGTTTTTGTCCGTTTATGTCGCAAAA
>CAMDGT010000140.1 GCA_945898025.1 Rickettsia typhi
TCCCCTTGAGGGAGGGTGGAAGGCAAAGCCTTCGGGGGGGGGGGTAATAATCTTTATAATAACTCAGCCATAATTTTATTAAAAATACTTTCAACCCCTCCACCGAACGGCATTAAGCCGTTCGACTTCCCCTCATTAAAATTATAGGGGGGGGAGTTATTATTTCGGGAGTCGTGCTTTCGCAACGAATTGCTTTGAGAGTCGTGCTTTCGCAACGACAGTCCCTCAAGGGGAGGGTTATTGATCTAATGAAAAAAATATCGTTAACCTTTTTTCTAAAAAGTGTTTTTGCGAAGTGGATGAGATATTTAAAATCTTATTTTATTTTTCTATATAGAATTTTGCACTTTTAATTAATTTTATACTGCTATAATCATTCTTATCAGTAAAATCATATTGCCAGATACAATATTCCTTGTTTCTTTTTTCAAAAAATAGAGGAATAACTTTTTTATTAGTAAATTGTTGCCATTGTCGGAAGGGATAAAAAATTTGCCTAATGATAATATTTTGTGTTTTTGAATTTTTAGCTTCAATTAATACTATTTTGTTTCTACTTTCGTATCCTGCATCCACTTCTGTTTGAACACCTTTAACATAAATTTTATGGTTATTGAAATTAAAATCAAATTCAGGTGTATATTTTCTACCCCTAATAGTAAGAACCAAATCTTTGTCATCGCAAAATGTTCTTATGATACTTGAAGCATATGCAAAATCTAGGTGTTGCATTTCTGAGTTACCAATTTTTACAGTTTCTAATTCAAAATCTAGTTTTGAAATATAAGAAAAAGACTTTTCTTCTAAGTTATTGATATCAAAATATCCGTCGCCTTTTAAAATCACATAATCGCCATTTTTTATTGGCAATATAAATAAGTTAAGCTCTTTAAATATTTCTGGTCTTGCTTTTCTACTATCTTGTTTGCAAATAATTCTGACTTCTCTATCCGCAGTTTTTGTAAAAATTTTAGTAATTTCCTTAATTTCTTTTGAGGATATATAAAATGGAGATTTGTCAAAATTATGATTCGTTATTTTTAATTCGTTAAAAATTAAACTCCAAGCTTTGTTGCTCATTGGTTTTATCTAAAAATTTATTATAGTTTGAAATCAATAATTCGTTGATTTTTCCGCGAAGATTAGCATTGCTATTAATCATTCTTGAAACCTTGATTTTATTGATTGCAAAGCCATCATACAGCTTATCGAAGAAGTCACTTCCGTCGTCTGAATTGGAAATAAGAACTTTATTATTTGATGAAATATCTACAACAAAATCTTTTAATTGTTTTTGCTGTTCGTCGTTAAAATTATTGCCAAAATAACCATTAAAGCTTGATGTTTTGGTAATTGGGCGATATGGAGGGTCTAGATATATAAAGAAATCATTTTTAATATCATCTTTTAGTGAATAAAAATCTTGGCATAAAATATCTACTCTCTGCAACATTGAGGATGCTTGACAGATGTTCTTATAGTTATAAAAAGAAGGTTTTTTATTAAAACCAAATGGTGAATTTAATTTTCCTTTTGAATTAAGTCGAAATAAGCCGTTAAAACATGTTTTGTTAAGAAAAATAAAGATAGCCGCCAATTCAGTTTCTTCGTAATAATCATTATTATTAAATTTATCGCGGAATTGATAAAAAATCTTTTCTTTTTCTTTTATTTCTAAATCTAGGTAATTTTTTTCATAAGAACTTAATATTTTAATTAAATTTTCTAAGTTATCTCTTACGGTAATATAGGTTTTTATTAGGTATGGCGAGATATCATTAATAATTATTTTTTCAAATTTATATAACGAAGCGAGATGAAAAAACATTGCTCCGCCCCCAATAAATGGTTCGCAATAATTTTTAATAGATGCAATATTATCAGGATAAAATTCACTAATTGCTGTTATTGCAGACGATTTTCCTCCGACCCATTTAATAAAAGGCTTTGTCATATTTAGCTTCTATTCATCGTCAAGTCTAAGGGCGGCAAGGAAGGCGGATTGCGGAATTTCAACATTGCCAAATTCTCGCATTTTTTTCTTACCTTTTTTCTGCTTATCAAGAAGCTTTCTTTTTCTAGTAATATCGCCACCATAACATTTGGCGGTAACATCTTTTCGCATTGCTGAAACTGTTTCTCTGGCGATAATCTTGCCACCAATTGTTGCTTGAATAGCAATAGCAAACATTTGTTTAGGGATTAATTCTTTTAATTTTTTACATAATGCTCTTCCTCTACCTTCTGCTCTAGTTTTATGCACTATTATTGATAAGGCATCAACTGGCTCGGCATTAACAAGAATTGCTAATTTTGCTAAATCGCTTTTTTCATAGCCATCCATTTGCCAATCAAAGCTAGCATAGCCTCGTGAGCAAGATTTTAAGCGGTCGTAGAAATCGTAAACAATTTCATTGAGCGGTAATCGATATATTACCATTGCTCTATCGCCAACGTAAGAGAGATCTTTTTGCATTCCTCTTTTTTGGGTGCATAAATCAAGCACTGCTCCAAGATATTCATCGGGAGTCATTATGGTGGCGATAATCCAAGGCTCCTCCATAAAGTCAATATGATTAGGCTCTGGCATATCTGCTGGTGAATGAACGAGCATTATTGATTCTTCTTTTTCTTCTTCGCTTAAGTTTCTTGCCTTCATCAAGTGAATGCGATATATAACTGAAGGTGCGGTAGTTATTAAATCGAGGTCGAATTCTCTTTCTAATCTTTCTTGAATAATTTCAAGATGTAATAATCCTAGGAAACCGCAACGAAAGCCATAACCCAAAGCTGTAGAAACTTCAGGCTCAAATTCAAAACTAGCATCATTCAGATGAAGCTTTCCTAGTGCATCGCGAAATTTTTCAAAATCAGATGCATCGATTGGGTAGATTCCGCAGAATACCACCGGTTTATTTTGTTTAAAGCCAGCAAAAGCAATGGCATTTTCATTGCTATTTAAAACAATAGTATCTCCGACTCTACAATCTGCAACTTGTTTAATTTGGGCATTTATAAAACCAACTTCTCCAGCTTTTAATTCTTCGCAAAAAACTTTTTTTGGAGTAAAGAACCCTACAGAGTCAACTTGATAAACAGAATTAGTGGCGAGCATTTTAATTTTTTGCCCCTTTTTAAGAGTGCCATCAATCATTCTTGCTAATACTATTACTCCTAGATAAGGGTCATACCAACTATCAATTAAAAGGGCTTTAAATTCATCTTCTGGATTGCCTTTGGGGCAGGGTAGTTTTTTAACAATAGTTTCTAATACTTGCTTGATGCCAACCCCTGTTTTTGCTGAAACTAATACTGCATTACTAGTGTCAATACCGATTACATCTTCGATTTGTTTTTTTACTTTATCGGGGTCAGAGGCGGGAAGATCGATTTTATTGAGAACGGGAAATATTTCGTGATTATTATCCATTGCTTGATAAACATTTGCAAGAGTTTGTGCCTCAACTCCTTGTGTTGAGTCGACCACCAGAATTGAGCCTTCGCAAGCTGCCAAACAACGACTTACTTCATAGGCGAAATCAACATGTCC
>CAMDGT010000141.1 GCA_945898025.1 Rickettsia typhi
ATCGTTTTGAATTAGTTTGATTTGAGGAAATTTTTCACGAACAATTTGACAGCTATTGTCTTTGCTAGCATTATCAACCACTATTATGTTATGTTTTTCGGCATTTAAATTACAAAGGCATTGCTCAATAATTTCAGAGCTATTAAAAGCTACAATTATAATTGTTAAATCTTTATTGTTTTTCATAAACATTTTAAATTAAAAAAAATTGACAAATTAAAATTTTAAAGCAAATCGCTTCAAATTAAATAAATTGATGTAGAAAATTAGTAAATTTTAATTGATATTTTAATAGTTTTGATTTATAAATATTATTGATAATATTCCTATGTATTTCTAATTTCTATATATTTTTATAGGAGAATAAAACTAAAATATAACAACTATAAATATGGCATATTCAGAAAAATTAATTAATCATTACGAAAACCCAAAAAATGTTGGATCTCTTGATAAAAACAATGCAAATGTTGGCACTGGTTTAGTTGGTGCTCCTGCTTGCGGTGATGTCATGAAGCTACAAATCGAGGTAAAAGATAATCATATAATCGATGCAAAATTTAAAACTTTCGGTTGCGGATCTGCTATTGCATCAAGTTCTCTTGCTACGGAATGGATTAAGGGCAAAAATATTGATGAAGCCTTTAAAATAACTAATCAAGAAATAGCTGAAGAGTTAACTCTTCCTCCAGTAAAAATACATTGCTCTTTGCTTGCGGAAGAAGCAATTAAAGCGGCTATAACTGATTATAAAAATAAACAAAATATAATAGATGTGGCTTCTTAATGAATAATCTTTCTAATTCTTCAATAGAAAAAAATATTAGCTTTAATTCAAGGTTTAAAACTTCGGCAATCGGCAATCCAATTGTTGATTATTTGAAAGTAAATGAATTGGCATTACTTGAAATAAAAAACTTATTAAATCAAAGAAAAGAGCCTTGTGCTGGCATAAGGATATCCGTTAGAACTAGAGGCTGTTCTGGTCTTTCTTATATGGTTGAATATGCTATTATTGATAAAAACATTACAAAATTTGATGATTTAGTAATAAAAGACGAAATATCTATTTTTATCGATCCAAAAGCTTCAATGTTTTTAATTGGGAGTGAAATGATCTACAAAAATGACGATATTTATTCTGGTTTTGACTTTGTTAATCCTAATGAAAAAGGTCGTTGTGGTTGCGGAGAAAGTTTTCAGGTCTAATGATGACTAATTATTTTAAAGTTTTAAATTTACCAACCAAGTTTGACTTAAATATTTCAGACATTGAAGATAGTTATCGAAAATTACAACAAAAATTTCATCCAGATTCAAATAATCAAGAATCAACTAATGACGAACAATCGTTTTTAGTTAATTCTGCGCTAGAAATAATTGGTGATAAATTTCTTAGAGCCTGTCATTTGTTAGAGTTATCAGGGTTTAACATTAATGATGAAAATTTTATTATAAAAGCAGATATAAGTCCTGAGCCCTCAATGATTGAGGAGATAATTAATTTACAGGAAACAATTTTATATCTAGATAGTAAGGAAAATGCTAACAATTTAAAAAAAGAATTTGACATAAGGTTCTCTGATTTGGTGACTTTGGCAATTTCTGAATACGGTCGCAATAATTTACAAGATGCCTCTAAAACACTTATTAAAGCTAAATATTTTAGAAAAATAATTACCGATTTGAAGAAGAAAATTAAACTTTTAAAATAAATTTTTTAATAAAATCTTGATTGTAAAATTATCTTTATAAAATTCCCTTGGTTGAATTGATTGAATTTAACTTTCTTTCGTCAATTGTGATTGCTTCTTTAAGTGCTCTAGCAGTTGCCTTAAAGCAGGATTCAACGATATGATGATTGTTTATGCCGTATAAATTCTCTATATGCAAGTTGCAAGCAAGAGCATTACTAAAGGCAAAAAAGAATTCACGAAATAGTTCGCTATCCATTTCTCCGATTTTATCTCTTGTAAATTGACAATTAAAAACAGGGTAACCTCTTCCCGATATGTCGATTACAGCTCTTGTTAGGGTTTCATCCATTGGCACAAAAGAACAACCAAAGCGATTAATCCCTTTTTTATCTCCTAAAGCCTCTTTAATCGCTGTGGCAATGGCAATGGCAGAGTCTTCTGTGGTGTGATGAAAATCAATATGAGTATCTCCAACAGCTGATAATTCGATGTCAATTAAACTATGATGAGATAATTGCTCCAACATGTGATCTAAAAAACCTATTCCGCTTTTAATTTTATAGCTTCCCGTTCCGTCTAGATTAACTAGGACTGAAATTTTAGTTTCTTTGGTATTGCGATCAATTTTTGCAATTCTAGACATTATTAAAAAATGATTTATTTTTTGACGGTTAAGTTTAACAGAAAGTTTATTGAACTAAATTTTTATTGATAAAATCCCAATTTATAAGATGATTTAAAAACATATCAACATAATTCGCTCTAGCATTTTGAAAATCAAGATAGTAGGCATGTTCCCAAACATCAATCGCTAATAAAGGTTTTAGCTTAGGATTGGTAAGGGGAGTTTCGGCATTTCCAGTTTTTGTTATTTTTAATTTTTTATTTTCATCAAGAACTATCCAAGACCAGCCAGATCCAAATTGCGATATTGCAGAATTTTTAAATTCGTTAACAAAATTTTCATAAGATCCAAAATCAGATTCAATTTTTGCTAAAAAGCTAGCATCTGGAGTGCCTCCGCCATTTGGTTTCATTGAATTCCAATAGAATGTATGATTCCATAGTTGGGCTGAATTGTTAAATATTGCAACTTTACTTGAATCATTGGCGGAAATTTTAATTATATCTTCAAGTGATTTGCTTGATAATTCGGTGTCTTTTATTAGGTTGTTAAGATTATTTACATAAGTTTGATGATGTTTTCCGTAATGGTAATTTATCGTATTTTCGCTTATATAAGGCATTAAAGCATTTTTTTCATAAGGTAGAGGAGGTAATTGAATAGTCATAGTTTTGTTGCTTTTATTGTTAAAAAGGTTTGGTAATTTTTGTTTATCAACTTTAGTTTTAGTAAAACCAGAAGCAATAGAAAATAATAAAAAAGAGCCTGAAAATTTTAGAAAATTTTTCATTAAATTGCGACGATGCATAGTTTGATAAAATAGGATATTGAATTGCTATTTGCAATAATTTTTATAATTTTTTTAGAATTAATTTTATAATCTATATTTTTTATATAATGAGTATTATGTAAAATTAGATAACAATTATTTTAAATAATATTAGAAATATCTTCTTGATACTCTATTTAGAAATATCTTCTTGATACTCTATTCTCATCATTTTATTGATCTCCATTAAACGAAAATAAGCTTCTGGAACCTGTTTGCTAAAAATTCCCATCAAATTCTTTGATAATTCCAAAAATTTTGTGGATAATTTTTTTGTAGAATTTTAGAAATATCTTCTTGATACTCTATTCCCATCATTTTATTGATCTCCATT
>CAMDGT010000142.1 GCA_945898025.1 Rickettsia typhi
AAAAATTCCCATCAAATTCTTTGATAATTCCAAAAATTTTGTGGATAATTTTTTTGTAGAATTTTAGAAATATCTTCTTGATACTCTATTCCCATCATTTTATTGATCTCCATTTGATACTCTATTCCCATCATTTTATTGATCTCCATTAAACGAAAATAAGCTTCTGGAGCCTGTTTGCTAAATTTATGATAGTAAATTACTTCTAAAAAATTATTTTTTAAATTCCCATGTAAAATTAGATAACAATTATTTTAAATAATAGCAGATTTAAATTCCCATCAAATTCCCATCAAATTCTTTGATAATTCCAAAAATTTTGTGGATAATTTTTTTGTAGAATTTTAGAAATATCTTCTTGATACTCTATTCCCATCATTTTATTGATCTCCATTAAACGAAAATAAGCTTCTGGAACCTGTTTGCTAAATTTATGATAGTAAATTACTTCTAAAAAATTATTTATTGCTCCAATTATATTTGAGTTTTTCATTTGATATCGTGCGATATTCATCTTTCTACCTGCGATATTCTCGTCAATGCTAGTTAGTTTGTTTTCAATATCTTGTCTGTAGATACTTGCTGGAAATCTTGCTCTTAATTCACGAAATGCAATTGATGCCTTATTAGCATAATCTTCTGATAAATAAGGTCCAGAAATTTGATTATAATATACAATACCCTTCATATAAAGCATGTAGGGAGTATTTATTAAATCGCCCGAATTTATTTGCATGAAATTATCAATTATTTCAATAATTTTATCGTATTTTTTTTCTTGGTAATAGCAATAAACTGCCATAATATTTGCTTTTTTAGCAACTTTTGAAAAAGGGAAATCTTCATCTATTTTTTCAAATTCTTCTGCGGCAATATTGTATTTATCTTCTTTGAGAATTTTTAAAGCTTTTTCGTATCTTTTTGTAGGATTTTGAGATTCTTCTTGTTGTTTTTGTTTTAAAAGCTTGTCTTTTGAGCATCCACAAAAAACAAATAATATTGCAATTAAAATGAAATTTGTTATTTTAACGCTTATTGTTTTCATTTTGTTTCTTGTTTAATCTTATTTCTAGACTCAATTGGTGAGCATGCAAACCCTCTACCCTAGCTATCTCAACTCCATATTTAGCAATTTTGTTAAATGAGTTTTTATTACAAGAAATCAATGAAATTCTTTTCAAGAAATCAAAAACCGATAAACCGCTTGAAAATCTTGAACTCCCTTCGGTTGGCAATGTATGGCTTGGACCGGCGATATAGTCTCCAATTGCTTCAGGAGAATATTGACCTAAAAATATTGCTCCTGCGTTATTGATTTTACTAGCAATTTTTTCTGCATTGTTGGTAATAATTTGAAGATGCTCTGGAGCGATAATATTAACTATTTCTGGAGCTTCATTGATATTTTCAACAACTATTATTGCAGAATTTTTTAATGAATGCTCGATTATATTGAATCTTGGCATTTCTTTAGCATTTTCAATTAAAGAATTAGCAATTTTTAGTGCAAATTTATAGTCATTTGTGATGATAAATATTTTTGAATCTTCCCCATGTTCTAATTGTGAGATGGCATCAATTGCAACCCAATCAGGACTGCATAAATTATTCGAACCGTCCTCTGCTTCTTGAAATTCAACTACAATAGTTAAATCGGTTGGACCAGCTATCATATCAATTCCAATTTGACCAAAAAGCATTCTTTTTGCTGTGGTTACAAAATTATTGCCTGGTCCAACAATTTTATCAAATTTATTAATTGTTTCGGTTCCATAACAAGCTCCTGCAATTGCTTGAGCTCCACCAATTTTAAATATATTTTTAATATTGCATAAATCTGCTGAAACAATAATTGCATCATTAATTATGTCTTTTTTTGCGGGAGTAAAAAGGGCAATATTTTTACTTCCCGCTACAATTGCAGGAATTGCAGACATTAAAACAGAGCTAGGATAAGAAGCGGTGCCACCTGGGGCATAAACAGCAACTTTTTCAATTGGTTTCCAAATATTTCCAAGCTTAATACCAGATTTATCGCGATAAGATAAATTTTTTGGCATCTGTTTTTTATGGTAAGCAAGAATTCTTTTTTTTGCTTGTTTTAATGAATTAAGGAGGTTTTTATCTATATTGCGATAAGAATTGCTAATCTCTTCTTTGGTAACTAGGAAATCTTGAGAAGATTGAAATTTTGCATCATCAAATTTATTACAATATTCTATTATCGATTTATCGCCGTTATTTTTTACATTTTCAATAATATCAATTACCGCTTCAGAAACATTGATATTTTGCTGTCGAGAATTTTTAATAAATTCTTTAAAATCATTATCTTCCGCGATATTTTTAGTTGCAAAAATTTTAAATGGATATGAATTTGACATTTTTATATTTTGCTATTTTTGTGGAATTATTTTACTTATTTCTTCTCTAACTATTTTTTCAACTAGTTCAGTGAGATTGTTATTTAGCCATTCTTCTATTTTCGGCATCATAGCCTCAATTGCAATTTTTTCAATATCAACTTGATTTGCCATCTCCTCCATAGATTTAGCGATATTAGAAGCTGTTATTAATTTATTAATTAATTGAGAAGTTGAATCTATTACTTCTTGCTTTAACAATGATTGTCTATTTTCGTATTTCTCACTTTCAACTATTTCTGCAATTTCTGTTTGCTCGTCTTCCTTTTCTCTTAAATCAAAATCTTCTTCGTTTTCCTCCTCATCAGCATTAAGATCTTCTTCATTTTCTGGAGTAGATTCCTCTTCACTGCTTGAATTATCTAGATCTAAATCAAGATCATCTTCTTCGTTGTTCTCTTCTGATAAATGCTCTTCATTCTCATCTTCTTCTGTTGAATCTTCTTCGCTTTCTTCTTCATCTAGCTGTAATTCTTCTTCATTTTCTGGAGTAGATTCCTCTTCACTGCTTGAATTATCTAGATCTAAATCAAGATCATCTTCTTCATTTTCTACATCTGAATTATTATCAATTTTTACATTTTTAGTAAGCTCTTCGAGATTGAAAGAATCTTCTCCTGCTTCATTTGTGAAATTATTATAAGAGCTTTTAATGGTTTTGATTTTTTCTATTGTATCATCTTCAATATCAAACTCTTCTTCGTAATTTTCAATCTCATCTTCGTTAAAATCAATAGATGATAAATTTTGGGTTTCTTTTTTAATGTTTTCCAGGTTGGAATTTGTTTGAAGATCTTCTTTATTTTCAATTAATTCTTGTTTTTGCGAAGATTCTTTTATGTTATAATTGAAATCATCTTCTAAATCGTTTTTTTCAAAACTTTTATTTTCTAAAGGCTTATTATCAAACCTCTTTAATTTTTGTTTAATAGATTCTAGAATTGATAGTCTTTTTTCTGACATTGATTTTGCTCCATTTATTTTTAAAGGTTTTTTATTTAAAAAAAATTAATTGAGATATTATTAATCTTTTAATTTAATAGAAAACTAAT
>CAMDGT010000143.1 GCA_945898025.1 Rickettsia typhi
ATAGCAGTTTCATTTCAGCTTTATTATAATCGAGGTAAAGTACCTATTACTGGGAGTGATATCAATAAAGCCTTATATTTTATTAATAATGCTAAAATAAGTCATTTCTTCGATTCTTCTAAAGCTAGTAATTTAGATTTAAATAGCTCTATTGTAACCGATAAAAAAGCTACTAAAGAAATTACTGCAAAAGAAAGAGAACTAACCGAAGAGGAAAAAACTAAGGAAATTGAAAAAATTAATAAGGCCTTAGAAGAAGAGTTAAAAAATGCTTTTCCAGAGCGAAATGGTGTTGTGAATCCATTAATTAATAGTATAGCTAAATTTGTTAAAGGTGATAAAGATTCTGTAATGCCTAATGAAATACAATCAGAACCTGATAAATTAGCAGTTAATCAGTTAAAAGAAAAATATCAAGCAAAGATAGGTCTGATTGATGTGCCAGCTAATTTAATTAATAATCAACAACTTAATCAAAATCAACAAAAGCAATATCAAAAAATTTAACTTCTTTTAACTTAGAGAATAAAATTTAAAGCCCTGTGGTTATTATAGCCACGGGGCTTTTTTTGTGGACTTTTTTGTATGCTCGAATTTTTCCTCCCCTTCGGCCCCCAGAAAGAAAAGGAGGAGTAAGTCAAGATTTATCAAACACTCGTCATGCCGTTGAAAAACGGCACCCAGAAAGATTTAAAACTGGGTCCCGACTTTCGTCGGGATGACGAATAAGGGAAGTTCCCAGAAAGAAGGCAACAAGGGGCTTCAGCCCCTTGTGGTGAAGTTGCATTCCGTTACCATTAAGTCAAGGGGTTAAAACCCCTTGTTGCCATTAGCAATAGAGTTCGCGAAGCCAACTCCACTCGTCATGCCGTTGAAAAACGGCACCCAGAAAGATTTAAAACTGGGTCCCGACTTTCGTCGGGATGACGGATAAAGGAAACTGGGTCCCGACTTTCGTCGGGATGACGGCAGGGGAATCTGGTTCCCGACTTTCGTCGGGATGACGATGACGGGCGAGTGCAGGCTTATTATTGCTGTGGGGCAGAGCATTGGCGGTTAATTTGTGAGCCAATTTTAATTGCTTTGCCAGATTTTAAATCATCGATTATGTTAAGGAACTTTTCGATTGTGAGATCTTCGATGAAATCGTCGTTAATTTGCACGATAGGAGCATTAACACAGGCTCCAAGGCACTCAACTTCTTTTAAAGTGAAGAGATTATCTTCAGTGGTTTGGTTAAGTTTAATGCCAAGTTTATTTTCGCAGGCTTTAAGAAGTTCATCTGCTCCTCTAAGCATACAGGGGGTTGTTTTGCAAAATTGGAGGAGATATTTGCCAACTGGTTGTAGGTTATACATTGTGTAGAAGCTAGCAACTTCGTAAACCCTAATTTCTGGTATTTCAAGAATTGTTGAAATAGTGAGGATTATTTCTTTTGAGACCCAATTGTTATTTTGTCTTTGAGCGAGATCTAGAAGTGGCATTACAGCGGATTTTTTTCTAGTTTCAGGATATTTTGCTAAAATTTCAGCAACGGTTTTTTGATTTTCAGGGCTAAAAACGAAACTCATATTATTTTATTGATTTTAATTATTTGCGATTGCTTATTTTACTTGCTTCCAGACAATTTTTTTAGCAATTAACATAAGGACAAAAAGAATTGATAAGAATATCATTGTTCTAATTCCCATTTTTTTGCGATGCTCCATTTCTGGTTCGGAGATAAATTGTAAAAAATTGACAATATCGACCGCCATTTGCTCTTTACTGGCAAATGTTAAATCTTTATATTCAATTTGATTGTCATCGGTTATTGGGGCTGGCATCGAGATTTGCCTACCTTCAAAATAAGAGTTATAATATTTGCCTTGAGTTAGGGGGAAGTTGTCTGGAGCATCTTCGTAGCTAGTAAGAATTGAGTAGATATAGTTTGCTCCATCGTGACGAGCCTTAACTATTAGAGAGAGATCTGGCGGTAATGCCCCTCCGTTAGCAGACCTAGCCGAGTTGTCGTTAGGGTAGGGTGAGGCAAATTTGTCGGAAGCAAGAGCTTGCCTTTCAAACATATCGCCATCTTCGTTTGGGCCATCGGTTATTTGATATTCGCTAGCAATTTGTTTTATTTCTGCTTCTGTGAAGCCAATTTCTGCAAGATTGCGGTAAGATGCTAATTTTAGACCGTGGCAAGAAGAGCAAACCTCTTTATAGATTTGAAAGCCTCTTTGAGCAGATTGCCTGTCGATAGTGCCAAAAATGCCGTCAAAGCTCCATTTTAGTTGTTTTGGATGCAGGGCATTAGTGGAAATTATTTCTGGATTATGGTTTTCTGTATTTGCAGAAACAAAATTGCAAAATAGAAAATTGATGATAATAAAGTTGGTGAATATTGCAAATATTGAATTTGTTAATGAATTTTTCATTTTAGTAAATAGTAATTTATGATTTATTATTAATGATTTTCATTTTTATGATGCTTTTGTTAATGCTCATCAATTGATTCTGGTAGAGGTAGAGTTTTTTCAAATTTTGGTAGATTAGGTAAGATTATTAAAAAATATGCATAATAATAAAGGGTTGAAAGGCGAGAAGCCCAGACATACCAGCCTTCGGCAGGTGCTTTCCCTAGCCAGCCGAGAAAAGCAAAGTTAAGAATAAAGAGCCAGTAAAATTTTTGGAAAATAGGGCGATAAGCACCTGATTTTACTTTGCTTTTATCTAGCCAAGGTAGAGCAAAGAGAATTGCGATTGCCCCAAACATCATAAGGACCCCGCCTAATTTATCGGGTATTGCTCTTAAAATTGCATAAAATGGCAGGAAATACCATTCTGGAACAATGTGAGCGGGTGTTACTAAAGGGTTAGCGGGAATATAATTATCTGGGTGCCCTAGTGAGTTTGGATAAAAAAACAGAAAATAGCCAAAAATTAAGAAGAAAAACACAAAGCCGACGAGATCTTTGATAGTGAAATAGGGGTGAAAAGGGATGATGTCTTTTTTGCTTTTAATTTCAACCCCCGATGGGTTATTGGAGCCAGATTTATTTAGAGCCATTAAATGTAGCATTACTACGGCAACAATAAGAAAGGGCATTAAAAAATGCAGAGCAAAAAAACGGTTAAGAGTAGGGTTGTCGACTGAATACCCGCCCCATAGCCATGTAACTATCGCTTTGCCAACCACTGGTATTGCTGAAAATAGGTTGGTGATAACGGTTGCTCCCCAAAAACTCATTTGCCCCCAAGGCAGAACATAGCCCATAAAGGCAGTTGCCATCATTAGTAAGAAAATGATGATGCCTATCCACCAGAGAATTTCTCTAGGTGCCTTGTAAGAGCCATAGTAGAGCCCTCTAGAGATATGGGTATAAACGGTAACGAAAAACATTGAGGCTCCAACGGCATGAATGTAGCGAATAAGCCAACCGTAGCGAACATCCCGCATAATGTGTTCAACTGAATCAAAT
>CAMDGT010000144.1 GCA_945898025.1 Rickettsia typhi
ACAGAAATATTTTTAGAACAAGGAATAATATTACAAAATAAAAGGATTGATAAATATTCTCAAATACATCAAATAAACTTGAATTCACTTATTCCAAATTACGAAAAGCCATCTATAGATTTATCAATCATATTTAATTTTATTCAAATGGCTACTGGAAGTAATATAGGGTTAGTTCCATATTGTTCAACGGAAAGTAAAATTCTCTGTTTAAATATTTATAATATTTATAAATATATGAAAAATAATTCTATTAATAATGATTCTTATAAGCAAATGATTGATCTCTGTGAAAATAAGTCTACTGCTTATATTTTTAGCATTTTTAAGGCCAGTCCTAAATTTAATATTGATTTTTTTGATATCTATAAAGATAAAAATTATCTTTCGATTTTAAAAACAAAAGAAATGAATGATAATGCTATAAAAGAATTTTTATCTGATTTATATAAATCTGATTTATATAAAAAGTCAGCAGAAGAAAATCTATATCGCCAATGTCTCAAGCTATACTTTAATAAATAAATAATAAAAATGGCAAACAAAAATCATATTGAGAACGATCTTCCAAAATCAATTACTGAAAGCTCAAAAGTCGCAAAATGGATCGATGACAGGCTTCCAATAATCTCAGCTCTCGAAAGCACTCTTTTAAAACACCCATACCCTAAAAATCTTAGCTATATGTGGAATCTCGGCTCAATTGCCGGAATCGCCCTTGTCGTGCAAATTATTAGCGGGCTATTCTTAGCAATGCACTATGTTCCTAACACCGCAATGGCATTTGATTCAGTTGAACACATTATGCGGGATGTTCGCTACGGTTGGCTTATTCGCTACATTCATGCCGTTGGAGCCTCAATGTTTTTCGTTACCGTTTACACCCATATCTCTAGAGGGCTCTATTATGGCTCTTACAAAGCACCTAGAGAAATTCTCTGGTGGATAGGTATCATCATCTTCCTACTAATGATGGCAACCGCCTTTATGGGTTATGTTTTGCCTTGGGGGCAAATGAGTTTTTGGGGAGCAACCGTTATCACTAACCTATTTTCAGCAATACCAGTAGTTGGCAAAGCAATAGTTACATGGCTATGGGGCGGATATTCAGTCGACAACCCTACTCTTAACCGCTTTTTTGCTCTGCATTTTTTAATGCCCTTTCTTATTGTTGCCGCAGTAATGCTACACCTAACTGCACTAAATAAATCTGGCTCCAATAACCCATCAGGGGTTGAAATTAAAAGCAAAAAAGACATCATCCCTTTTCACCCTTATTTCACTATAAAAGATCTCGTCGGCTTTGTTTTTTTCTTCTTAATTTTTGGCTATTTTTTGTTTTTTTATCCAAACTCGTTAGGGCACCCAGATAATTATATCCCCGCTAACCCTCTAGTAACACCCGCTCACATTGTTCCAGAGTGGTATTTCCTACCATTTTATGCCATCTTAAGAGCAATACCCGATAAATTAGGCGGGGTCCTTATGATGTTTGGGGCTATCGCAATTCTCTTTGCACTACCTTGGCTAGATAAAAGTAAAATTAAATCAGGTGCTTATCGCCCTATTTTTCAAAAATTTTACTGGCTTTTTATTCTTAACTTTGCTTTTCTTGGCTGGCTAGGAAAAGCACCTGCCGAAGGCTGGTATGTCTGGGCTTCTCGCTTTTCAACCCTTTATTATTATGCATATTTTTTAATAATCTTACCTAATCTACCAAAATTTGAAAAAACTCTACCTCTACCAGAATCAATTGATGAACATTACCAAAAGCATCATAAAAATGAAAATCATTAATAATAAATCATAAATTACTATTTACTAAAATGAAAAATTCATTAACAAATTCAATATTTGCAACATTTACCAACTTCATTATCATTAATTTTCTATTTTGCAATTTTGTTTCTGCAAACACAGAAAACCATAATCCAGAAATAATTTCCACTAATGCCCTACATCCAAAACAAATAAAATGGAGTTTTGACGGCATTTTTGGCACTATCGACAGACAATCCGCACAAAGGGGTTTTCAAATCTATAAAGAGGTTTGCTCTTCTTGCCATGGTTTAAAATTAGCATCTTACCGCAATCTTGCAGAAATTGGCTTCACAGAAGCAGAAATAAAACAAATTGCTAGCGAATATCAAGTTACCGACGGCCCAAACGAAGATGGCGATATGTTTGAAAGACAAGCACTTCCTTCTGACAAATTTGCCTCACCCTACCCCAACGACAACTCCGCTAGGTCTGCTAACGGAGGGGCATTACCGCCAGATCTCTCTCTAATAGTTAAGGCTCGTCACGATGGAGCAAACTATATTTACTCAATTCTTACTAGCTACGAAGATGCTCCAGACAACTTCCCCCTAACTCAAGGCAAGTATTATAACTCTTATTTTGAAGGCAGGCAAATTTCAATGCCAGCCCCAATAAACGATGACAATCAAATTGAATATAAAGATTCAACATTTGCCAGCAAAGAGCAAATGGTAGTTGATATTGTCAATTTCTTACAATTTATCTCCGAACCAGAAATGGAGCACCGCAAAAAAATGGGAATTAGAACCATGATATTCTTATCAATTCTTTTTATCCTTATGTTAATTGCTAAAAAAATCGTCTGGAAGCAAGTAAAATAAGTAATCGCAAATAATTAAAATAAAAAAAATAACATGAGTTTCGTTTTTAGCCCTGAGAATCAAAAAACCGTTGCTGAAATTTTAGCAAAATATCCTGAAGCCAGAAAAAAATCCGCTGTAATGCCCCTTCTAGATCTCGCTCAAAGACAAAATAACAACTGGGTTTCAAAAGAAATAATTCTCACTATTTCAACAATTCTTGAAATTCCTGAAATAAGAGTCTACGAAGTCGCCAGCTTTTACACAATGTATAATCTACAACCAGTTGGCAAATATCTCTTACAATTTTGCAAAACAACCCCCTGTATGCTTAGAGGGGCAGATGAACTTCTTAAAGCCTGCGAAAATAAACTTGGCATTAAAATTAACCAAACCACTGAAGATAACCTTTTCACTTTAAAAGAAGTTGAGTGCCTTGGAGCCTGCGTTAATGCTCCTATCGTGCAAATTAACGACGATTTCATCGAAGATCTAACAACCGAAAAGTTCCTTAACATAATTGACTATTTAAAATCTGACAAAGCAATTAAAATTGGCTCACAAATTAACCGCCAATGTTCCGCCCCACAGCAATAATAAGCTATTATTAAGCCAAGGGGGCTTGGAAGGCATCCCACACCCCAAGGTAAAAGACTACAAGGGGCTGAAGCCCCTTGTTGCCGTTAATAGAAAGTTCGAAGCCAACTCACCTGTCATCCTGAACGAAGTTGCAGGATCCATAAAAGCAATAGATCTTGCGACTTTGTTGCACTACTGAATTATACTAATTTAACTTGAAAACACACACTTTATAATCTAAAACTTAGGTTGATTTAA
>CAMDGT010000145.1 GCA_945898025.1 Rickettsia typhi
TATCTATTTCAAGGGTTCTGGGGTTTATTAGAGATATTCTAATCGCTAAATATCTTGGTGCGGGAATGCTATCTGATGTTTTCTTTGCCTCCTTTCGTTTGCCTAATTTTTTTCGTAGAATATTTGCTGAAGGTGCTTTTAATTCAGCTTTTGTACCTATTTTCATTGAAAAAAATAAACTTCATCACGAAGAAGGGGGCGATAATCAGAAAGCCAGAGGTCTTGATTTTGCAAGTAATATATTCTCTATCTTGCTGTATGTTTTATTGATTTTTATATTGATATTGCAACTTGCAATGCCATTGGTGGTTAAAATTTTATTTCCCGGTTTTTTTTCAGATCCAATAAAATCGGCTCTTGCCATCGATTTATCAAGAATAACGGTTTTTTACTTATTATTTATTTCCCTAGTTTCGTTAAGTGCGGGAATTTTAAATTCAATTAATAAATTTGCTTCTGCTAGCTCAGTTCCAATTGTTCTTAATTCAACATTAATTTTTTTCTCTCTTTTTGTTGCTGACAAATTTCAAACATTTGCTCATGGCTTAGCTTGGGGGGTTTTTACTGCTGGAATATTACAATTCATTTGGATTGCCTTTTTTACCATTAAAGCAGGCTTTTTACTTTATCCTAAAATGCCAAAACTTGATATTGATGCAAAAAAATTCTTTCGCAAACTTCTTCCTGCAGTAATTGGGGGCAATGTAATGCAAATAAATTTATTGCTTGACTCAATATTTGCTAGTGCTATTTCTGGTGCGGTTTCTTACCTTTATTATGCTGATAGAATCAATCAATTACCGCTTGCAATGATAGGAATAGCTATTTCTACTGCTCTACTGCCCTCTTTATCAAGGCTCATTAAAGCAAATAAAGCTGACGAAGCAATAAAATTGCAAAATATTGGCTTAGAAGTGGCTATAATTATGGCAATTCCTGCAACTATTAGTTTAATAATTTTTGCTCATCCAATTATTACCACTCTTTTTGAAAGGGGGAAATTTACCAGCGATGAATCTCTATTGGTTTCTAAAGCTTTAATGCTTTATTCTGTAGGTTTACCAGCCTTTATTTTAGTAAAAATTTTTGAACCAGCTTTTTTTGCTAGAGGAAATACCAGAACTCCAATGAATATTTCAATTTTATCGGTGGCTATTAATTGTTTTTGTAATTTTCTTTTTTATTTATTTAATTTTGGTTATTTAGGAATCATCATTGCCTCAATTATTTCCTCTTACATTAATTTATCGATGTTGATTATTGGCTCAATTAAGCATAATTATTTTTATTTTGCCTCAGATTTATTTGCTAAGTTTAAAAAAATTATTGTTAATAATATTATTTTAGTGCTTTCAGCCTTGATATTAAAGCAATATCTTTACGAGCCCTTGTATTTTTCAAAAATATTGAGTCTGTTAATATCAATATTTTTGTTATTAATCATATATTTTCTTTCCACCTACCTATCTGGAGGCTTGCAAGTTATGATTGCTAATTTTGTTAAGAAAAATAATCAGCTATAAATTGCTTTTTAAAGTTATTTTGCTGTTATGCCAATAAAAATCGCTTTTTATCTCTTTTAACCTAGAGATTGTTCTCTTGAAGGCTTCCGCTCCAATTCCGTGAAGATATATCTCTTCAATTTCACATTCAGCCAGAATAATTAATGCCAACTTATTTTCATAGGCTTCATCGATAAATAATATTAATCTTCTTGCTTCGTTAGGGTCTTCCTTTGTTAGCTTGGGAAGGTTTTTTATAAAAATTAAAGAAAATTTCTTGCATATTGCTTTATAGTCATTTGCAGATAATGCTTCTTTTAAAAAAGATGAAAAATCAATAATTGCGATATCTTGATAGGTTTTATGAATAGTAAATTTACGGCCCCAAACCTTTATATCCAAAGGTTCAAGATGATCAATATTTACAGTGTGATTAATTATATCGTTAAATGTTTTATTGGCTATATTGCTTTTGATAATATATCTTTGTTCTAGGTTTTCTATGTATTTCTCTCGATAATCAATTTTACTGTCAAGATTAACTATTTGGCAATTTGTTAATAAAATTTTATTAACAAAGTCAATAAATAACTCTCTTTGTAGCCCATTTTTATATAATTGTAATGGATGGCAATTTGAAGTGATAATTAATGCTATTTTTTTCTCAAAAATAATCTTAAAAACTCTGCTTAAAAGCATTGCATCGGCAATATCAACAACTTGAAATTCATCAAGGCATAATATTCGATAATGTTTTAAAATTTGATTAGTAGCGGTTTTTAGCTCATCTTTTGTTTTTAAAGAGTCATATCTTATTTTTTTAAGAGTCTGGTGTATCTCGTTCATAAAACTATTAAAATGCACTGAATACTTTAAATTATTGGCGACTTTAACTTTATTAAAAAAGCTTTTCATTAGCATTGATTTGCCTCTACCAACATCTCCGTAGATATAAATTGCCAGTAATTCTTGATTAGTTTTTTTAGGTAAAATTTTTGCAGATATTTTATTAAAGATATTTTTAATCTTACTATTTAGATATTTTTTTTCTAAAATATTGGCAAAATTATCTAAAATATTCGCCACTATTTTTTGATTTTCATCAAGAATGATGGTTTTATTTTCTGTTTTTAATTGCATTTTATTGCGGAGCAGTGGTTTTAAGTTGCATGGCATGAAGCTGTGTTTTTATTATGTCTCCAAGTGCATTATTAACCATTTTATGCTGAGCAATCAATGTTTTGCCCTTAAAACTATCATCAATAATTTCAACTGAATAATGATCGTCATCTCCAGCTAAGTCCTTGACCTTGATGGTTGCATCGGGGAATTTTTCTTTTAGAGTTTTTTCTAGTTCTAGTTGCGAAATTGGCATTTTTAATTTATTGAGATTGTTAATATAATTTAGCTCAACATATTTTTATTTTTTTTTAAAAAAACAAGAAATTTATTCTTTATCTTTATCTCTAAAGTATTATAAGTGGCAATTATCTCTTGATATCGTGAAGCAATCTTTTTACAATAGTTACAAACCTTAAATCAACCGAAAAATATTTTATGAATTTCTTAAGATTTCAAAAAAACTTTCCGACTGAACAAACGATTGTGGATTACTATATTAAAACCAGATACAACAATGAAATCCCTCACTGCAACCATTGTGGCAGTTTAAAAACTTATCCTTACTCAAGCGAAAAAATGATGAAATTTTTTAGATGTGCTGAATGCAATAGGAGACTGTCGCAAATTTAAATTCCTAAATTTTTTAACAAACCAACCTTTTTAAGAAACCAACCGCAATTCCAAATAAAATTAAAATTTAAGATCTTATTACCGATATTTTTCTGATTTTTTAAGACATATTTTTAGCAATTTTGGCCATATTTCTGCTTTGAGACGCAAAATCTTCTTGTTTTTGTCCGTTTATGTCGCAAAA
>CAMDGT010000146.1 GCA_945898025.1 Rickettsia typhi
TAATAAATCAAGCATTAACACAAAAAGCTCAAGATTTACTTATAGAGTTAAATTCAGAAGGTGTTGTTGCTATAACAGACTAAAGGCAATTATCGCCTCTTTTAATCATCCAATTAAAATGGTAGCAGATATATTTGATGTTGATTCAACCACTATCACCAGATGGGCAAACAAACTAAAGAGAAATGGCATTAAAGGCTTGGTATGAGAAAAGAATACCGACTCCAGTTAAAGTAACATTAGAATTTAAGAATTTCTATCTTTATTCATCAGTTAATTCTGCTTCCTCCATATTGTAAAGAACTCAATCCTGTTGCAAGATTATGGAAATATATCAAAGATATCGTGATCAGAAATAAAATATTTGAAACTTTGTTAGAATTGGAATTGGCTGTTTGTGATTTTATCAGCAATTTATCGGTTTATATCATCAAGAGTGTTTGCGGGTATAATTATAATGTATTATAGATTGGAAATGTTATAATAGGGCTTATGAGCGTTCTTATAACATTACAGATTGCATTTCCTGAGTGTGGAGACGAGATGGTAATAGAATTATTTATAATGAAGCTATGAAATTATCTTTTAAAAGAGGGGGGATGCTTTCATGGATAGATAACACTGCTGAAAAACTAAATATAGGTTCTTGAAAATTGAAGGTTTAAATAAATTAAAAAAAATATTGATTTTTTATTTTATTTGTTAAGAATTCTTCGGCTAATATCTTTTTAGGCTACATATTGTTAATTATATTTGGCAAATCTAATAGCAAATATAATAGAAATTTAAGAGCCCGTAGCTCAGTTGGATAGAGCAACAGCCTTCTAAGCTGTGGGTCGAACGTTCGAATCGTTTCGGGCTCACCATTAATTTTAATCTAAAAATAGGTTAAAATAATCATGCTACTAAAAATAGTTGATTAAATAGTTTACATTTACAACAACCATCTTGCCTATTTTAGGCTTGGAAACATTAATTTTTGATGAATTTATGAAAATATTCAACTCACTTAAATCTGCAAAAAAACGAGATAAAAATTGCAAAATCGTTAGAAGAAAAGGTCGTTTATATGTTATAAACAAAACTAATCCTCGCTTCAAGGCTCGTCAAGGTTAATTAATTTATATCAACTGAAAATTATTTATAAATATTTTATAGTCAATTATAATGCCCAATCAAACTGCTATAATAAGAGTTGGCACTAGAGCAAGCATGCTTGCTTTGGCACAGTTTGAAGAGGTTAAAAAATATATTAATAATTTTTCTCCAAATTTAATAGTTGAACCGCACAAAATAAAAACTTCTGGTGATATCATTCAGCAAAAACCTCTTTTCGATATCGGAGGAAAGGGTCTTTTTATCAAAGAGCTAGAAGAAGCCTTGTTTGAAAATAAAATTGATATCGCAGTTCATTCCGCTAAAGATTTAACACCATTTCTTAATCAAAACACTGAAATATTCGCTTTTACAGCAAGACAAGAAGTTAGAGACTGCCTATTATCAAAAAAATTTTCTAGCTTAGCAGATTTACCAATTAATGCAAGGGTTGGAACCTGTTCTCCTCGTAGAAAGGCCATATTACTTAAATCAAGACCAGATCTACAAATAATACAATTAAGAGGCAATATTGACAGCAGAATTCGCAAAGTTATAGAGGGTGAGATCGATGCAATAATTTTAGCATTATGCGGGCTAAAAAGATCTGGTTTAACCGATTTAGTTAAAGAAATTTTTGATATCGATAAATTCTTACCTGCGGGAGGTCAAGGAGCCCTAGCAATTCAAGGTTTAAAAGAAAATATAAAATTAAAAGAGTTGATAAAAAATTTTGATGATGAAGTTAGTAGAGTTGAAATAACTGCCGAGAGATCAGTTCTACAAAATCTTAACGCTTCTTGCATTACCCCCATTGCAGTCAATGCTTGCTGGAACTCTATTTCTAAACAATTAAGGCTAAAAGTTCAAATTTTTGATTATGATGGTTCGGAGTTTTATCAAACTTCCTCAATATCTGATTTATCATCTTTTTCAAATGCTCAACTTAATCAACAGGCTGAAATTGCAGGCTTTAATATTGCTGAAGATCTTAAAAATAATTCCCAAAAATTATTGCAAAAAATTTGCAGTAATTAACAATATATTTCTTAATTCTTAGAAATTAGCTAAGATTGTAAAATTAAATTTTAATATTATGAAAAAAGAGAAATTAATAATTTTTGATACCACCTTGAGAGACGGAGAACAAGCTCCCGGTGCCACTATGACAATCGAAGAAAAGCTATTAATTGCAAAAAATCTAGAAGAAATGAAGGTCGATGTTATTGAAGCTGGTTTTCCTGCATCTTCAATTGGCGATTTCAATGCAGTTAAAAAAATTGCTGAAACAATTCGCAACTCAACAATTTGCGGTTTAGCAAGAGCAAAAGAAGACGACATCAGAAAAACCGCTTTAGCACTAGAAAAAGCTATATCTCCAAGAATGCACACCTTTATTGCAACTAGCGATATTCACTTAGAATATAAATTAAAAATATCGCGAGAACAAGTTTTAGAGTTAATAAAATCAAGTGTTAGTCTTGCTCGCAATTTATGCCCTCAAGTAGAGTGGTCGCCAGAAGATGCAACTCGCTCTGATCGTGATTTTTTATTTAAAGCAATTGAAGTTGCGATTAATGCAGGAGCCAATACTATCAATATTCCAGACACTGTTGGCTATACTACCCCAGAAGAATATTACCATCTAATTTTAGCAATTAAAAATAATGTTAGCAATATCGACAAAGCAATAATTTCAACTCATTGCCATAATGATTTAGGTCTTGCTACTGCAAACTCACTTTCTGCGGTTCTTGCTGGTGCAAGGCAGGTTGAATGCACAATTAACGGAATTGGTGAAAGGGCAGGGAATGCGGCTCTTGAAGAAATTGTCATGGCAATCAAAACTCGTCCTGATTTTTATCAAATTGAAACCAATATAGAAACCACAATGATAAGCAGGGTTTCAAAGCTTGTTTCAACAGTTACTGGTTTTGTTGTGCAAAGAAATAAAGCAATTGTTGGAGCTAATGCTTTTGCCCATGAAAGCGGAATCCATCAAGATGGTATGTTAAAAAATCGTGCAACCTACGAAATAATGTCTCCGCAATCAATTGGCCTACAAAAAACCTATTTAAGATTAGGAAAACTATCTGGAAGAGCCGCGGTGAAAGATCGCCTCAAAGAAATAGGTTTTGAGATAGAAAATCAACAATTTGAAGATTTCTTTGTTAAATTTAAAGATCTTGCCGATCGTAAAAAAGAAATCCATGACGAAGATCTTATAAAACTGCTTGATTCAGTGGCAATAAAACAATCAAGCCTAGAGCTAATTGGTTTAGAAGTTAGCTCGGGAATCAATCATCATGCAAATGCAAAAATTAAAATTAG
>CAMDGT010000147.1 GCA_945898025.1 Rickettsia typhi
GCAGAAATATGGCCAAAATTGCTAAAAATATGTCTTAAAAAATCAGAAAAATATCGGTAATAAGATCTTAAATTTTAATTTTATTTGGAATTGCAGTCGGTTTGTTAAAAAGGTTGGTTTGTTAAAAAATTTAGGAATTTAAATTTGCGACAGTCTCATAGTAGGGAGTTCGAAGTTAATTCACTAGCACTCCTTCCATAATTTAAACCAACTCACCTGTTGTCCTGCACGTCACCTATCATCCTGCACGAAGTTGCAGGATCCATATTTTGCAACGAAATTAATAAAACTATAAGCTTTTTATTCATATCTCAATAGCTCTGCGGGGTTTGATTTACTAGCTTTGTAAGCTGGGTAGATAGTGGCAAGAAATGAAATTAAGAGAGACATTGTAATGATTATCACTAAATCGCTAATTAAAATTTTTGAAGGCAGAGTTGATAAAAAATAAATTGCTGGGTTGAATAATTCGCTTTTGGTAAAAGATTCAAGCCAGAGCTTGATATTATTGATATTATAAGCAAAGCTGATACCAATAATCGAGCCAAGAAAAGTGCCGATAAAACCTATTGTTGAGCCACAAATTAAGAATATTTTCATAATATTATTAGGGCTCATGCCCATTGTTCTAAGTAGGGCAATGTTTTTATTTTTATCATTAACCAGCATAATCATCGTTGAAATAATATTAAATGCTGCGACCAAAATTATTAAGGTTAAAATTAAAAACATTACAGTGCTTTCAACTTTCAAGGCATCAATAAAGCCAGAATTGCTTTCTTGCCAATCAAAAATATAAAATTGATCTAGTGTTTCTAGGTTGCCAGAGTTAATAATTTGATTAATTGCTAATTTTAATTCTTCTAAATTTTCAGGATTATTGCCAAAAATTTCAATAGCTGAAACTTTATCATTAAAATTAAAATGAATTTTTGCCATTTCAAAATTAGTAAAAATAGTGCTTGAATCATATTCATACAGCCCGCTTTGAAATATTCCACCCACTTTGTAGCTTTTAATTCTCTGGATTGCCCCCATAATAGTTTGTGCAGTATTGGCTGAAATTATTTTTATTTCATCATCGATTTTTAAATTCATTTGCAAGGCGATATTTGAACCAATAATTACTTTATTCTTCTGATTTATTGCCTCCACACTGCCTGCAATAATATTTTCAACAATTAGCTTTTTGTTTTTGAGGTCGTTAAGCTTGATTCCTTTAATTACCGCTCCGCCATTTTTATTATTTGTAGAAATCATCGCTTGTGCCTCAATTATTGGGTTGGCAAACTTAACCAAGGGTGAATTTTTGATTTTTTCTACTAAATTTTTATAATCATTAATCGCCGATTCTGGCTTTTGAATAGTAAGATGAGAATTAATGCCAAGAATGCGATTAACTAACTCATAGCGAAAGCCATTCATCACAGACATTACAATAATTAATGTTGCTACTCCGATGGTTATTCCCACTAGTGAAAAAATTGCGGTAATCGAGATAAAACCTTCCTTCCGCTTTGATTTTAGGTAGCGAAAAGCAATAGCGAATTCTAATTTTGAGAACATTTATTAATAGGTTGTTTAAATATGATTATAAAATGTTTGCAAATTAAAATCGCTAATTTATAATTCTCAACAACTATTTAATAATAATTCTATTATTAAGTTTTTTAATATTAACTATAAATTATTCCCAAAGAATAAATATCAATAACTGTTAAAAGTATGAAATCTAGTCAAAATAATCAAATCAAAGCAATAACATTCAAAGATATTTTTTATACAAAAGAGACTCTTAGTTTTACTGGTTTTGGCAAGTCTAAAAGTGTTGCGAAAAATAAGACGACGAGTTCATCCTTATATTTTGAACTTTCTAAATTTGACGAGAAAGATGAAGATTTTGATTTTTATAAATATTTATCAAAAATACCGCATGCAAAAAAAAGTGAAAAACCTATAACAGAAGCTAAAAAGTATGAAAATAAAGATAAAGAACTCAATTCAAAAGAACTTCAGAATAGATTTAACGAAATCAAAGAATCAATTTCTGTTGAAGTTTTAACTTATAAAGTTAGAAAAGAACTCTATAAACATGTTGAGAGTGAGAGGGCAACTTTAATTAATGGATATTGATGATATACTTATTACAATTGCAGGTCAAGAATTTAAGTTAAAACCACCTAATTATGCTAAGGCTGGACAAAATGATGTTGCTATGCAAAATTCAAAGTGGACTGGGCTTATACCAAGAAATCATACTCTAAATCTTACAGAACTTATAACGGATAATGAAACTCAAAGAGCTGAAATAATAAAAGATCAATTAGCTTTCGCTATCCATCAACAAACGAGAGAAGGGGGGAGAATTGCAAAGCAAGTATCAAAAAGACAAAAAGCAGCAGCAGAAGAAGAAGAAGAACAAGCAGGGCAACAAGTAGCAGAAAGACAGAGAATACAAAAAAGGAATTTCGCTTTAGGAGAATTTGTAGAATCCAAAAAAAGATTTATAGAAAAAAACAACTTATTACGACAACAATTAACATACTTTAATAATGGTCTGCCAGTTGGTAAGGATTTATTAAGAGCAGTAAAAGCAGTTCAAGAAGAATTTGAAACATTGAAACAGCGAAAAGCCGAAATAAACACAAACCGGTTGAAAAAATTATCGTTGGAAAATCCAGTAAAACAAGAAAATATATTACTAGAAACAGAATTCAAAGGATACAAAGAGCTTGAAGACCAAAATCTTTATGCTGATTTTTTAAGTAAAAATCTAAGAGAAGGGCATCTAGATGCACAGGCAGATTATATGAAAGGGCTTTCAGGTCAGTTTTACAAGCCTTATGAAAGATTATTAGAAATAGTAAAAGAAAACCAGAACATTACTTATAGTGATGATCTTATTATAAAATTAGAAGATTTTAAAGGCAAAGGTTTTGCACTTGGTGAGCAAATAGCAAGTAATTTAGACATATTTTTTCAAAGATTAAAAGAAAAAATTAAAAATAATAAAAATGAACCAAAAACACTAGAAGAATACTGCCAAGAAATTACATTGACATTAGATAGTGATACTGGCACCGGAAAAACAATGTTTATGGAATCTTTATTGGGTTCAAAAGATGAAAAAAATAAATATTTTACTAATCGAAAAAAAAAAGATGGCCTTGGCAATTTAGGTGTTTTGATTTTTGGTGAGAATCGTGAGAAATTTGTAATTAATTGCGGTCAAGATTTCAATAAAATAAGAAAACAAATAACAGATAATGATAAAACAGCAATTATAGCATTTGATGAATGGCATATCTTAACCAAGGACCAGAAAAAAGAATTAAAAACACTAACAAATGGTAGGAATGTTATAAAAATTACCGCCACTCCAACAGATGGTTTATATAAAGCTTTAAAAAAAGGA
>CAMDGT010000148.1 GCA_945898025.1 Rickettsia typhi
TTGACTTATTGGCAATTGACATTTTACTTAATTTTAATTTACAAAAGTTAATAATTTATTTAAAAAACATTAATCGGTTCTAAGAATTTTATGTTAAAATTACTGATTTTTTCTTCAGACAAAAGTTGGCTTGAAAAATATTTTGTAAGCTCTTGATTGATTTTACCACAAACAAAACTAGTTGGCAAATTATTTTGATCAATATCTTTGATATCAATAATTTTAGCAATTCCGATTAACTCTCTATTGTGAACAACCCTTACAATTTCTGAATTTTTTGGAGATAAATTAGTATTTTTCAGCACATCTATTGCGATCATCTGGCCATTTTTAAATTTAAACCTGTTTAGATCATCAACTTCAGCTATTTCTGCAAAATCTAAAATTTCAAATAAAGAAATTATTGAGCGATTAACAATATAATATTTATAATTGCTTATTATTTTTAACTTATCAAGAGAAATTCTTGACGAATAAGAAAATTTTCCAACTTTGGTGCGAATTAATTTTTCTAAATAGCCACAGACTCCCATTTTTAGGCACATATCACGGGCTAAAGAACGAATATAGGTTCCTTTAGAACAAGAAACTTCAAAATCAGCAAATTGCTCATTATTTTGCAATAATTTAAGATCAAAAATTTTAATTGGCCTTTTATTAATTTCAAATTCTATACCCGATCTAGCTAGATTATAAGCTCTTTCTCCATTTATTTTTATGGCAGAGAATCTAGATGGAGATTGCAAAATATCACCTATAAAATAAGACATAACATTAATGATATCTATATTTTTTGGTATTTTATCGCTAAAATCAATCACCTTGCCTTCAATATCATCGGTATCTGTCATTTCACCCCATTTTATCCTAAAAAAATATTTTTTATCACTTGATTCAATAAATCTTGCTGTTTTCGTTGCTTTGTTTAAAGCAATTGGTAAAATTCCTGAGGCAAAAGGGTCAAGAGTTCCAGCATGGCCAACTTTTTTAGCACCTGTAAATTTTTTAACCATAGCAACTATTTTTGCCGATGAATAACCTTCCGGCTTATCAATATTAAGCCAAATATTTTCTTGAGATATTATAAAATTTGATTCCATTAGTTAAAAGTGAAGTTTTTAAAAAAAGCTTTGATTTTTTATTTTATTATGTTTAAATATGCGAAAAAAATCTGAGTCTATAAAAGTTTTATATATTTGATTCTAAAAAATTTATTAATCTATATTTTTTAATAAAATATACAAAATCATTGATTCGGATTTATTTTTTTGAGTATTTCAATAAAAATTTTTCTAGTATTTTTTAGAGGGATTGTAGCTCAGCGGTTAGAGCAGGACGCTCATAACGTCTTGGTCGCAGGTTCGATCCCTGCCGATCCCACCATTAATTAGCTCAATAATTATTGAAAAAATAATTTTCTACTCAAACTAGCAATCTTATAATAAAGATTGCACTATAAAAGATTCATTGGTCAACGGCTTTCTACCTTTGAGTCTGCTTTAATAATTTAAATTTAAAAGGAATATGCCAAAATTAAAAACAAATAGTAGTGCCAAAAAAAGGTTCAAAATAACCGGAACTGGCAAAATTGTCCACAAACAAGCGGGCAAGCGACACCATCTTGATAAAAAAAGTCAGAAAAGAATAAGAAACCTTAGAAAATCTGCAGTATTATCTAAGGGTCACAGCCATAGTGTGCTGAAATATAAAATGCCGTATAGTGCTTAAAAATTAAGGAGAAAACAAATGAGTCGTGTCAAAAGAGGTGTTACTAGAAAAGCTCGTCATAAAAAAATTCTAAAACTAGCTAAAGGTTATCGCGGTAGAGCAAAAAACTGCTTCCGTATTGCAATTGAAAAAGTTGAAAAAGCTTTATCTTATGCCTATCGAGACAGAAGGGTTAAAAAAAGAGATTTCCGTGCCTTATGGATCCAAAGAATCAATGCAGCAGTAAGAGAGTATGGTCTTGTTTATTCAAAATTTATGAATGCTCTTAAAATTGCTAACATCGATGTCGATAGAAAAATGCTTGCAGATCTAGCGGTTAAAGAGCCAGAAACATTTGCAAAAATCGTTGTTCAGGCTAAAAAAGCTATTGAATAAATTACTAAATTAAAACTTCAATTTAGGTTAATAATAAATATACAAATATTGGTTAAAATGCTAACTTCTTTTAGGCAGTATCTTAACCAATATTGTAAGTTTGATAATGCTTAATATAACTATATTATCGAAGATAGAGATTAATAAATTAATTTAGCAATGAAACTATATAAAATTTTGGCAAAATACAATCAAGATAAAAAAATTATCGATTTTTTGTTGATTAAGGAAGGCTATTCAATTACCGCCTTGCTATTTGGTGTTTTCTGGTTTTTATATCAAACAATGTGGTTTCAAACCCTTGCACTACTTATTTTTCATCTAATATTACTCAAAATAGAAAATAATGATATCACATTATTCTATTCAATAGCCATTTCTTTTATAATTTTTTATTATGCAAATGATTGGCTTATCGCCGATTTAATTGAAAATAAAAAATATGAAGAAAAATCAATTATCTGCGCCAATAATAAAAAAGATGCTCAAATTAATATGATAGAATTGCTTATTAAGAAGCATCCTGAACAAACTGATGAAATATTAAATATTTCCATAGGGCTTAATCAATCAAATATCTCTCAAAAAATTTATAATAAAATCCATAATTTTTATTATAAAAATAAAAAATGAAAGTTGTTCTTATAGACTACGAAGCAGGAAACATCGCCTCTGTTTTTAATGCCGTCAGTGCGGTTAAAAAATCTAATCATGAAATAATCATTTCTAAAAACAAAGCAGACTTAAAAACCGCAGATTCAATCATATTACCTGGAGTTGGCTCTTTTGGCACATGCATCAACAACCTTAAAGAATCTGGATTATTCGCAGAATTAGAAGAGCAAGTAATTAATCAAAAGAAACCATTTTTTGGTATTTGTGTAGGAATGCAAATATTAGCATCAATTGGTTATGAAGACGGCATAAACCAAGGATTTAACTGGTTTAATGGAGAAATTAGAAAAATTAACGACACCAACCTAAAAATAAAAACTCCTCAAATGGGCTGGAACAATGTTTGTATTAAAGAAAATAAGCATCCATTATTAGAAAACATTAATAATGAAGAGCATTTTTACTTTGCTAATTCTTATCATTTTATTGGCGAAGAAAATGCCGTGTTGGGATATTGTGAATACGGAGTAAAAATCGCATCAATTATTGCAAAAAACAATATTTTTGCCACTCAATTTCACCCTGAAAAAAGTGGAATTGCGGGCTTGAAAATTATTGAGAATTTTTTAAATTGGGATTTTTCGCAAAATAAATTAACTCACAACTATTTAAAATAAATTTTTATAACTAC
>CAMDGT010000149.1 GCA_945898025.1 Rickettsia typhi
CATGACAAATTGCACCACCTGAGATCCTAAGCCAAGAGGAATGGCTTAGCCGAAACAAGTGGCCTTGTTGCATGGGCTCGATAGGCATTATAAACAAAGCTATTTCAGCCGTCGGCTGAGCGAAGCGTGGCCATCCAGAAAAAAATAAAACCCCGGAATTAAGCCGTTTTATAGTAAAAAACTGGATGGCTTTGTTGCTATCGCTCCTCGCCATGACGACCTTGTAAGCCTTGCGTTATAAGCTCTGTAGAGGCTATGTTGAGCCATGCAACAACGCCCCAACAAGTTCGGGATGACTGTCGTGTAACAGTCTCACTACAAAACCATACGACTCTACTCCTTATCCATATCTTAAACTTGGCCCATTGAGGATAGGTATGAGTTATCAAACTTACAAGGTAGTTTGTTTATATCAATTGTTTTTGAAGAAATGGTGGCCAGGGACGGGATTGAACCGCCGACACAAGGATTTTCAGTCCTTTGCTCTACCGACTGAGCTATCTAGGCATTTTTATCATAGATGGATGATAAGACTTAAAAAGAGTTAACAAATTAATTTAACTTTTAATTTTTGCAAGCTATATTTTTATTTTAACTTAACATTATTGGCAAAATTTATATGACAAAAATAAATGATTATTCTTTTTATGTTAGCAATTCCTATTTAATTGGATTTATAATTGTTTCCTTGCTTTCATTATTCATTCTGGGTGAATATTTTTTTTATCAAAAAAAACTAAAAAAATTAACTATTAAAAATAAGTAGCTACTCAACTGCAAAATCTACCCTAATATCTTTAATAATATCGCTATCAAGCCCTCCGAATCTCCACTTATATAAACTTGCAACTAATAATTTATTAATAAGCACATTATTAGTTGGCTCAATTAATTTTACCCCATAGACAATGCCATTATTATTGATTTGAAGCCTTGCCAACGCATGGACATGAAAATCATTATGCCGTAATTCATCAGGAATTTTTGGTAATTCTTGATGAATTAAGTAAATTTTTTTGCTCTTTGATTGATTTGACGACACTTGACCGCTTGAAACTCCAGAATTAATGTCGCTTTTTTCATCTATAACATTTTGCAACTTTTCATCATTTTTTGTTATCGAATTTGTAAATTTTTGATTATTTTTGATTGATAAGGATTTTTTAATATTGTGCGAGTTGTTTTGAGTAGCATTACTGGTAAGATTGCTAATTGTAAGCTGTTCAGCGGAAACTAATAATAATTTTTGATTATCTTCTAAAGATATCGCATTGCTAATTAAAATATCAATTATTAGACCTAAAAATAGAGCCATCATAGCAATAATAAAGCTATTTTTAGGATAGTGCATATTTATTTATTACTAGTTGCAATTGCAAAATGCTTAAAACCTGACTGCTTAGCAATATCAATAACATTAATAACGACCCCATGGCTTGCATCTTTATCGGCAGTAATGGTAATTTCATCAATATTTTCTAATTTATTCAATTTAGCTAAGCTGGCTTTTATTTTGTCGCTATTAGTTTCAATCTCATCAAGAAAAATTATATTGCCATTAGTTATAGAAATTGTATGAACTGCGGAATTCGATGATTTATTAATATTATTAACTTTTGGCAATTCAATATTATTTAATTTTAAAAGATGCTGATGTTGAACTTGCAGGGAAGAAAGCATTATTGTGGCCAATAAAAAAAACATTATGTCAATCATTGGGATAATTTCAATTCTGGCTTTTTTAATATCTTTTCTGTGCGGAATCTTCATTTTCTAGATTTTGCTATCAACTTTATCAATTAATTGAGAGTTACTTATCATTGCATTTGGCTTCTCAGATTTTATTTCGATAGACCTGCCAAGCCCAAGATATTGATAAACTTGATTAAGATTAGTTTGATGTTCAATATTTTTTATTGAGCCAGTAAGGGCGGTAGCAATGCTAATTGGAATTGGCTTTTTAAAATTATCAGTCAAAAAGATAGTGTTGGCGACTCCGTTAAGCTGACTGTTGTTAAAATTTATTTTACCACTTAAAATTGCGGTGATGGCTGGTGCCGAAGCATTGATTTTAAACTTTCCCTCTTCTTTATTGATAAGCAGTTGCCCATTGGCACTTTTAAAAGTTGTTTGATTAGCAGGATTGAATAATATTTTTTCTGGATTACTTAAATCACTGCGATTACGAGAAGATGAAAACATTTTTTGTACTAATTGAGTTAATCCATAACCTTCAATTGCAGGAGAATTAACATTGAATTTGATATCAGCCTTAAGATTTTTAATAAATTCTTTTTTATCAGTGGCATTGCTGCTGATTGCACTAGACACATTAGAAATTCCGCTCATATTATTTATTCCAAAATTTTCCCTTAACATTGTTGCTAAATCAATTCCTGAGGCATTTAGGTTTCCTGAAATAATTTTTTTAAATCTTAAGCCAATAGAGCCCTTGTAGACAAATTTGCCAGCATATGTTTCTCCTGTTAAATTAGTTTCCTTCAAAACTCCATCGCTTAATTTTCCGCTCATTTTAAAATTTTTTACTTTTAAGTAATCTAACTCCATATTTTCAAGCTGAATATTGATTTTTCCGTTAAAATTATCTAGTGAAGGCAGGGCAAAAAAATGATCAAATATATTAAAATTAATTAATTTATTATCTTGTTTATTATTAGTATTTTTTTGCTCCAGTAGGATATTTCTTATATTCTTGCCTTGCTCTGAGTTTTCTAAATTGGATTGATAGTTAAAAGATTTGCCATTAAGATTCAGATTAAATTCTGGATGCTCTTTATCAATATTAATAGCGAGACCACCAACAAAACTATTATCAAGAGAATTCAGAAAGAGATTATTTATTTCTAAATATCCCTGACCGATTTTAAGATTAATTTTACTGTCAGAAAAATTCTCGCCACGATAATTGATTCTATCAAACTCAATACTACAATTATATCCTGTATCAATTTCATTAAGCCATAACATTTTACGAAATAAACTGCCATAAGATATGTAATCAATGGGGCGAGGTGGCAATAAATAATCATCATAATTAAAATTATCAACTCTTAAATTTGAAGTTATCATTTTTTGATTTTCAGTATCATCGATTTTTAAATCGCCTATAAATTGACTTTGATCTTGATTTAGAGACATATAAAAGCCATTCATGATAATTTGATCGGGCATCATTATCAAGCCAGAGCTAATTTTATATTGCTTGAATCCATCTTTTTTGATATAAGGGGAGTTAATTTTTAAAAATTGCAATATTTTATTAAAATCATTGCCATAAGCATCAAGATTTCCAATCAAAGTTGGAGAAATCTGATTATTATCTAAAAAACCAATTAAACGAAAAATACCAGAATTAGGCACATTAAAGATTA
>CAMDGT010000150.1 GCA_945898025.1 Rickettsia typhi
GGATAAAGGGTTTGGAGCTGAATTATTTGGGATTTAAGATTTTATGGGGCTGGGGTTGAATTTTTAGAGGTGCCCTTAAATTTTTGTTGCAATTAAAAATAATAAAAATAAATTCTCATTTCATTAATTTGTAAGATTAGGTTATATCAATACACCTAATACTGAATTACTGACATTAATATTTTGCAAAGCCTTGCATAAATTATAATCTCAAAAACTATGTTAAAAACAGCAACCCTTGGCTTTCCAAGAATCGGTCTTAATCGTGAATTAAAAAAGGCTGTTGAATCATATTGGAAACAAAATTCCACATTACAAGACCTTAAAAACACAGCATCGCAAATTAAAGAAAAAAACTGGCAATCGCAGAAAGATTCTCAAATCACCTATATTCCCAGCAATGATTTTTCATTTTACGATCAAATAGTTGATAATATAGCTTTATTTGGAGCCGTACCAGCAAGATTTAATCATAAATTTGGTAGCAATATTGGGTTAGATACAATATTTGCAATGTCTCGTGGTGTTCAAAAAAATGGTGTTGATATTACCGCGATGGAAATGACAAAATGGTTTGACACTAATTATCACTATATAGTTGCAGAATTAGAGGAAAATCAACAATTTACACTCTCAACCACTAAAATCTTTGACGATTTTCTTGAGGCAAAAAAAATAGGAGTCCATACAAGACCAGTAATACTAGGTCCTATAACCTTTTTAATGCTTGCAAAAACTAACTCTGATTTTAATCGTTTCGATTTGTTGCCAAACTTATTATTGGCATATCAACAATTATTCATTAAATTACAAGAAATTGGAGTTACAGACCTACAAATTGATGAGCCTTTTCTTGTTACAGACTTAAATTCTGATGCAATTAATGCTTATTTAAATAGCTATCCGCAGATTCGCAAATTTGCTGGAAAAATAAAACTCCATCTTGCAACTTATTTTGAAGGCTTAAATGAAAATACCGCTTTAGCCTTTGATCTAGAAACAGATAGTATTCACATTGATTTAGTTAGAGCTCCCAATCAATTGGATAATTGTTTAAATTTAATCAAGGATTATCAAACTATTTCTCTTGGTGTAGTTGACGGTAGAAATATCTGGATCAATAATCTAGAAAATTCAATATCGATAGTAAAAAAAGCAATTGCTAAATTAGGCAAAGAAAGAGTCGTCGTCGCACCTTCTTGTCAATTATTGCATGTTCCTGTTGATTTGTCAGTTGAGCAAAATTTATCTGGTGAAATAAAATCTTGGCTCGCTTTTGCGATGCAAAAAATCGAGGAAATCACTGCTATTGCAACTCTTGCTGATGATTCCACTGCTACCGATAATAATGCAAAAGCAATATTGCTGAAAAATCAACAATCCTTTGAAGCAAGAAAAAAATCGCCTTTAATACATAATCAAGCGGTAAAAGAAAGGGTTGCCAACATTAGCGATTCAACCACTAAAAGAAATAGTAATTTTACAGAAAGAAAAAAAGTGCAATTAAATCATATTCAATTGCCAATTCTTCCCACTACTACTATCGGCTCATTTCCACAAACTAAAGAGGTTAGAAAATTCAGAGCTGATTATAAAATTGGTAAAATTAGCAATGATGAATATCAAGCTTTTATAGAGCAAGAAATTGTTAAAACCGTTAGATTTCAAGAAGAAATCGACCTCGATGTATTGGTTCATGGCGAGTTTGAAAGAAATGATATGGTTGAATATTTTGGCGAGCAATTGGCTGGCTTTTGCTTTACTCAAAATGGCTGGGTACAAAGCTACGGCTCAAGATGTGTCAAGCCTCCTGTAATATACGGAGATGTCTATCGTCCAAAACAAATGACAGTTAAGTGGGCAAAATTTGCTCAAGGGCTTACTAAAAAAATAATGAAAGGAATGCTTACTGGTCCAATTACCATATTGCAATGGTCTTTTGTTAGAGATGATCAGGCGAGAAAAGATACCGCAATGCAAATAGCTTTTGCAATTCGCGACGAGGTAAAAGATCTTGAAGATGCGGGTATTAAAATTATCCAAATTGACGAAGCTGCCTTGAGAGAAGGGTTGCCAATTCGCAATGCACAAAAAAAAGATTACTTAAAATGGGCGGTTGATGCTTTTAAAATTAGTTCTGCAATAGTTAATGATGCAACTCAAATTCACACTCATATGTGTTATTCAGAATTTAACGATATCATCGATGCAATAGCAGAAATGGATGCCGATGTTATATCAATTGAAACTTCCCGCTCAAGAATGGAGCTTTTAAATGCATTCATTAATTTTAAATATCCTAATGAAATCGGGCCCGGCGTTTACGATATTCATTCGCCAAGAGTTCCTACTCAGCAAGAAGTTGAGCAATTATTAGATAAAGCTTTGTCAGTTCTTAATATTGAGCAAGTTTGGGTTAATCCTGATTGCGGTCTTAAAACTCGTGATTGGCCAGAAACAAAAACTGCTTTGCAAATTATGGTTAATGCCACTAAACAACTGAGGGCAAAGATACAATAATTCTCTAAAATTCTAAATAATAACCTTAGATAATAAGGTTATTATTGAAGAAAAATACGGTTGTTAATTTTTTAACGTAATGTCCCATTTATAGAAAGAAATTAAAAAGAAAGTTGTTGATATTTAAAAATCACCATATTATTTTTTAAGTGTAATATTGATTGTTATAAATATGAATTTAATTCAAGTTTTTCAAAAGTTCAAAACTCAAGATGACTGCATAACTCACTTAGAAAAAGCAAGATGGGGCTGTCGCCCTGTATGTCCTTATTATCAATCAACAAAAACAACTTCATTGAAAAAAGAATTGAGACATCACTGTAATTCTTGCAATACACACTTTAGCGTTACAGTGAATACAATATTCCATAACACAAAACCTCCTTTGCAAAAATTGTTCTTAGCAATTTCTTTAATTTTGAACGCAAAGAAAGGCATTTCAAGCCGTCAACTTTCAAGAGATATTGAGGTTAATAAAGATACTGCGTGGTCCATGCAAATGAGAATCAGAAAAGCTATGACAAATGACGGAAAATGGATGACTGGTATTGTAAAAATGGACGAGACTTACATTGGTGGCAAAGGTAGAAAAAATAAAGACGGTACGAAATTAAAAAGAGGTCGTGGAACTAATAAAACTGCCGTAGTTGGTATTGCAGAAAGAGGTGGTAAAGTTGTTGCAGTTAAGCACGAAAGAGTAAGATTTCAAGATTTAAAAAAGACTGCAGAAAAAAATATTGATTTTGATAATGCAACTTTAATGACAGATGATTTTAAAGGTTATATTCCTTTTAAAAAAATCGTAAAACACGAAACA
>CAMDGT010000151.1 GCA_945898025.1 Rickettsia typhi
TTGTTAGATGGCAATGATATACAGAAAATTTTATGTATTACCTATACTAACAATGGCGCCAATGAAATGAAGGCGAGAATCAATAATCGATTATTTGAAATGACATCATCTTCCTTAGATGAATTAATATTAATTTTAAAAGATTTAACCAATAATTATCCAAGCGAAGGATTGATAAATAAGGCGAGAAGATTATTTTTTGAAATTAATGAATCTCCCGAATCAATTAAGATAATGACAATTCACTCTTTTTGTCAAAATTTGTTAAAAATATTTCCGTTAGAAAGTAATGTTGGTCCGAGGTTTGAAATTATTGACTCCGATGCTTCTAATTTATTGATTCAGCTTGCAAAACAGCGAATTTTTGAAGATTCTCTGCATGATTCAAAATTAAAGAAAATAATCAATGAATATTATGTTTTGAATGGCAATAGTGATAATTTTATCGATAAATTGATTAATGATAGAAATAAGCTAGACATCTTATTTGAAGACAGTTCTTTTGATGATATAGAGCAATATTATTGCGAGTTAATCTGCGGTTCTCAAGATAAAAGTATAATTAAACTTGAAGATTATTTCAATAACTTAATTAATCGCTCTGATTTCGAGGCTTTAAAAAGAAATATTAAAAATGATTTTCCTGAATTTTTGTTGAAGAAGCCAGAAATGCTTGATTTTATTAATTATCGTGACTTATTTAAGCAAAATTCTAAAAAAAAATTAGCAGAAAATGGTGAAAATAACATTTTTTACAATGAAATAATCAAAATTGCAAATTGCCACAAAACCATCAATTTGCTAAAATTGGCTAAAGAAATTATGCTTCGTTATAATGCAATTAAGATGCAAAGAGGGGTAATTGATTTTAATGATGCAATAATCAAAGTTAATAAATTATTGCAATCAGAAGATAGAGATTGGATAGAATATAAGTTGGATGGCTTTTTTGATCATTTATTAATTGACGAATCGCAAGATACCAACATTCAGCAATGGCAGATTATTAAATCTTTGGCTAATGATTTTTTTAGTGGTGAGGGTCGTAGAAGTAAAATGCCTTCGATTTTTGTGGTTGGCGATGAGAAGCAGTCGATCTTTTCTTTTCAAGGGGCGAGGCCAGATATTGTCAAAATTAGTTATCAATATTTTAAAAATAAGGCGGGAGAGCAATTGCAAAATATTTCTCTCAACAACTCTTTTCGCTCTACAAAATCAATATTAGAGGCGGTAGATGCTTTATTTTTGTATGAAAAAGAAAGATACGGCAAAATGATAACGAAGGCAGATAATTATCATCAACATCAATCTTTTAAATTTAATCAAAAAGGCTTAATTGGTAAAGTTGAGCTGTGGGAAAGGGTTAAAAAGATAAAAAATGAAAAAAATACCAAAGAAGAAGTTGATGATGAGGATGATGAAAAAAAATTACAAGCGGTTGAAATATTATCAGCAGTTATTGCTAGTAAAATTAGCTCTTGGGTTAGTAAAAAAAGAAAAATAGAGAATCTTGAAGAAGAAGTTAAATTTGGCGATATAATGATATTAATCAAAAAAAGAAACGATATTCATTTTTTATATAAAGAGCTAAGGAAAAACAATGTTCCTTTTATTACCAACGATAAAGTTGATTTGCTAGAATTGTTGATAATTGCCGATTTAATGGCGATGCTAAAATTTTTATTATTAAAGGAAGATGATTTTAATCTGGCGATTCTTCTAAAATCTAGCTTCTTTAATCTTGGCGATGAAGAATTGCAAGAAATTATATTATATAAAATAGCCAATAAAATCAGTATTTATAAGGCATTATCGCAAATAAATCACTTTAATCATATTCATCAAAAACTTAGTCAAGCCTTGCAAATATTGCATGGCAATAATGTAATAACATTGATTTATTTTTTAATTTATCAAGCTGGTTTAGCGAAGCATTTAATGCTTACAAACAATGTTCAGAAGCTTGATTTATTGGAAGAGTTTTTCTTAAAAATTATCAAATTGTCAAAAGATGTTGATAGTTTGCAAGAATTAGTGGCAAATATTGAGAATATTAGGCCTAAGCTCGAAATGAATGTCGCCAATAAAGATGCGGTGAGAATTAGCACTATACACGGCGCAAAAGGCTTGGAAGCAAAAATTGTAATTAGTATTGATGATGCAGAGAGTAGTAAAAGAGAAGATTTGCATTGGCTGAAGATACCGCAATTAAGCCAAAATAATCAAGAATCTTTGCGGGAAGATGAGTTTTACTTGCCGATATTATTTACAATAAACGAAGAAAATATTGCTCAAGATAATTCCGATCTTAGTAATTTGTTTAATGATATTAGGAATGCAGAATTAGAGGAACGATTGAGGTTAACTTATGTTGCAATGACTAGGGCCTGCAATGAAATATATTTTACGAGCTATGAAAAATTTGGTCGCGATAACTATACAACAGATATTCATTGCGAAATTCAGAAGGCTCTTGAGCAAGCCTTGCAAGATAATAAAATTAGCAATTTTAAATTTATAAAACAAGATCAACTAGTTGATGAATATTGTAATCTTAATGCAACAAAAGAGCAAAAACTAAAAAATACAGATTCAATAAACCCTAGAATCAATAAATATAAAGATGATTGGCTATTTACAGGCTCTTATCAAGATAAAAATAATTCGCAAGATGATAATAAGGCATTAGTTAAAGGTAATTTAGTGCATAAAATTTTAGAAATGATTGGCAAAAGCAATAGCAAAAACAAAGCTTTATTGCATAAATTAACCACTGCAATTATTGATTCTCAGCTAGAAATAGAGCAACAACAAAAAAATATTATTCAACAGCAGATTGTCGATTTTATTGATTCCAATTCTTTTACACAAATTTTTATTGGCAATGAAGAGGAAGAAGTAGAGCATAAAATTGAATGCGAACTAGAGTTAGTTGGTGTTGTTGGTGGCGGTATAATGCAAAAAAGAATTGATTTATTGATAAAGAAAATCGCCAAAACAAATAACGGCGACATTTTGCAAGAGATTATTATTGTTGATTACAAAACCAATGCAATTATTCCCGAGAAGCTACCTTTTCAATATCTAGAGCAATTAAGAGAATATAGGCAATTGATTGAAAATCTGTATTTTGTTGGTAATAAGCCACTTAATCAAAATAATAGTTTTTCAATTGCAGGCGACATTAAAATTAAAACCGCCATTTTTTGGCTAGAGAACCTGCAATTACAGTTTATTGAATAGAAAACTGTCAAAAATTAATGCTATAAATTTATTTTTTATAACAAGGAAAGTAAGAAAATAAACTTTCAAAGAATAAG
>CAMDGT010000152.1 GCA_945898025.1 Rickettsia typhi
CATTTTCATTTAAAGATTTATCAATACCAAAAATTGGTAAGTTAATTTTTGCTTGACCTAAATCACTTTTAACAAAAATAATATTTTCACCAATTTTTTTAGTGACATTAACAGCAACTTGATTATTTAGATATTGATTTTTTAAATTAGTAACTATCGAAGAAATATTTAAATTAGTGCCTAGAAAACCAGTATTTTTATCTATTGGAATTCTAAGACTCACTTTTGTTTTAGCTTCTCCTACTAAATATTTAGCAATATTCTTGCGAGATTCTTCACTTTGAGGGATGTAATCTAGTAAATCAACAGCCTTTCCCTCGCTATATCCATCTATATCTAGTAATAAACTATTAGTAAAAAAATCTTTAATCGCAACCACCACATTGCTTGCCTTGCTACCAGCAATTTCAGCACTATTTACCGTAATATCCATAGATTTTTTTGTAAAATGAGCCTTACCAATTGCATTAACAACTTTAGGAAATTTATCATGATATTTTAGATCTAGATTTTCAAAATTAAAGCTGGCATCAAGATTATCTAGCTTTGGCTTCCCATTTTTTATGCTAAAACTCATCAACAAATTGGCATCTGGCATCTTTAATTTATTAATATGTTGAGAAGCCCAATTTTTAATAGCTAAATTATTGACACCAAGACCAATTGGCCATAAATATTCAAGATAATTTCTACTGCAATTTTTTAGAATTATTGATAAATCAAGAGTCTTTAAATTATTATAGTCTTTCATTGATGTTTTAACATCAATATGAGCAAAATGACCGATGAGATTCTGTTGATTTGAGCCAACTTTTCTAAATTTAATGAGTTCAAAATTTTGATCTTGAAGATTTTTATTAACCTTATTGTCAATATTATTTATTTTTATTAATTCTTGCGAATCTTTATTTTGCAACCTTTCTAGATCTAGATATTCTGCTTGCAATTTTGGATCAACTATATCAGCACTAAAATTATTAATTTCGAAAACCTTATTTTCATGGCCATATTTTGCTTCAATATTTAAGTTGTGCAAACTCAGAGGATTCTCAAAAAAATTGTCAAAATTAATTTTACTCGAAAAGGAATTGGCTTTTAGAATTATATCAGATAATTTACTGTCATCGATTGTAAATAAAGCCTTAAGGCTAAAAAAACCTGCTAAATCTTTAATATTATTAACAACTGGATATTTATTAATTAAATTCTTAACAATCTTAGAAATATCAATATTTGATGAGTTTACTTCACATTTTAAACTTTTTAAATCAATAAAATTACATTTCCAATCAAAATTAAGTTCTCTCGCAATAAAATTATCGTGACTAGATATCACAAGTCCAGAGCCATCAAAGTTAAATATTTTATTTTTAAATTTTGTTCTTAGTTCAAAATGTTTAATCGACAAAATTGGCTGGGCAGAAATTTCATAATTAGGACTAAATAATGAATCATCCATAATAATATCAATATTTTCTAATCGTAGATTTTGCAATGGCATTCCTGCTGTAACTAAACTTTTTAACTGATCTATCCCTAACTTATAATAGTTTTTTGAAATATTGCTATCTTGTTGATTTACGGCATCTTCTTTGATTTTATTTAAAATATTAATCTTAGAATCGGCAATTTTTACTGAATGAGGAATAAAGTTTTTCATCAATAATTGTAAAACAGAAAACTGTAAGTCTAATTTTGGAATTTCTATCGATTTAATCTTGTCATATTTAAGATTGGCAATTGCTGGAATCTGGCTATTTTTTATCGCAAATTTATCAATCGTAATTTTTATCATTCCATAACGAGTAAAGCTAACATAGCTTTTATTGAAATTAACATCGAAAGGAAGTTGATTTTTATAGGTTTGTTCGATAATTTTTTTACGAAATAATTCATCGACAAATTTAAAATTTTTTGGCTCCGAAGAAACCAAGACTATAAGATATCCCATTATGACAATTGAAAATACCAAAAAAATAAATATGCTTTTCAATATCCAATTAACAGAGCTTTTGATAATATTTTTTGGTTCGTCAATAAATTGATGAAAATCTTCTTCTAGTGATTTTTTTGAAAATTTTTTAAATATCCTAAATTTTTTATTTCTTTTATTTGCAGGCAATTATTCAATGAATTTTAAGTTTTAAATAGAAAAGTAAATCTTTATAATATTCTAATTTTTCTCAATTAGCCTGTAATTTGGCACGAATAATACTATGCTTTTACTATGCTGATTGCCAAATTTTAAAGAACAGTGATATTCTTCAAAAATTGATTCTATGTTCTTATTACTAAACTCATTTTCTATATCGCAATCTTCAGCAAGATTTTTTAAATAAAAAATAATCGCCATTTTGTCAAAATGATCTATCATAAAGGTAATTTCTATATCGCAGCCATTAAATTTTTCAAATAAAAGATTAAAAATAATCGATAAGCCATTTGAAAAACCTGCTTTGTTTAGCTTAACCATTGGCAAATTTTCGTCTATATATTCCTTATTAATTTTTATTTTTTCTTGCTGATTAATTGGCAATTTAGCGATAAAATTTCTAAAGAAATCATCAATTAGGAAAATTTCATCTTCAACATTAAGTCTATTATCAATGACTTCAGAATCAAAAGAATTTAATATTGATATCTTTAGTTTATTAAAACTCAAATATAAGCGATTAATATCTTCCAGATAACGACGATGAGGCAATGGCCCGTAAGGCTCGTTTTTTAGATTATGAGTTATATTAATCATCTCATCTAGATTTTGCATGGTTTGTGACGGCATAATTGTGGTGATTTGATTCTTGATATTATTTATATCTTGAGCCTGATTTTTTTGAATTTTAAGAGAATTGATAGCCTTTTCTCTAACTTTAGCAATTAATAAGTCAAAATCTACTGGCTTAATTAAATAATCATTTGCGGACATTGATATTCCTTTAAGCATGTCGTCTTTTGTACCACGAGCAGTAAGAAAAATAAAAGGAACATTATTGTTGCGATTATTGCTTTTGCGAACCATTGATAGCAATCCATAGCCATCAACTTCAGGCATCATTATATCTGATATTATCAGATCTGGCTTCTTTTCAAGAAACATTTTAAAACCAACCGCACCATTTTCTGCTTCAAAAACTGTAAACCCTTCATATCTCAATATTTCTGATATATTTTCTCTGATTTCCATTTCATCTTCTACACAAAGAATTGTAATATTTTCTGACATAATTTTATTTAATTGGTTAATTTTTATTTATAAACTTAAGGGAACCTCTAAAAATCCAAATTTAACCCAATAAATTT
>CAMDGT010000153.1 GCA_945898025.1 Rickettsia typhi
TCTTAATTGAATATGAGTTTAATATTTAATATACAACAAAAATTCTATTTTTTCTATAAACAAAAAATCAAAAAATTTAACAACTTAAAAATAATCAAAATATGCTAAAAAAATCAAAAATCATAATAGTGCAAGCTACTTTTTATCAAGATATCTCAAAAATGTTGCTTGAAGGGGCGATCGCAAAAATTAAAGAAAATGGTTATGATTACGAAGTTATTACCGTTCCTGGGGCTTTTGAAATCCCCACTGCAATTGCAATGATAATAAAATCAGCATTACATAAAAATGAAGTGGCTGGATATGTCGCTTTAGGCTGTGTTATTCGCGGGGAAACAACCCATTACGATTATGTCTGCCTTGAAAGTGCAAGAGGCATAAATAAATTGGCGATTAAACATCAATTAGCAATTGGTTACGGCATTATTACCGTTGAAAATAAAGAGCAAGCAATTGCAAGAGCAGATGTTAATCAAAAGAATAAAGGTGGGTTCGCTTCCCAAGCCTGCATTGAAATGATAAAAATAAAAGAAAAATTTATTGAATAATAAACAATTTATTTTTAATAATCATTCTACTCAATCAAACTTGAGAAAATTCAAAATTAGTCAAAAAACAATAAGAAATGCAAGATAAATTTTATTTAACCGAAAAATTACCGCCCTATATTTTTGCAGAAATATATCGCCTCAAAAAAGAAGCAATCGCAAAAGGGCTTGATATTATTGATTTTGGAATGGGCAACCCCGATTCCGCCCCTCCGCAAAATGTTATGAATAAATTATCTGAATTAGTAAAAAACCCCAACTTATTTGGCTATTCACCAACTGGAGGTTTAGAAGTTCTAAAACAAGCAATTTGCAATTATTATCAAAGAAATTTTAATGTTGAATTAGATTATCAAAATGAAGCATTAATAACTATCGGAGCCAAAGAAGGAATCGCCAGCCTTGCAACCGCAATCGCAGACAAAGATAATTATATTTGTGTTCCCTCTCCTTCGTACCCTATTCATACCTTTGCTTTTATCATCGCAAAATCTAATGTTAAATTTATCGAAGCAATAAAGCCTAATGAATTTTTGCAAAAATTTAAAGAATTCGTCAATAAATCAGAAAAAAAAACCTCAAGCAGTTATAGTTAGCTACCCATGCAACCCTACTACCGAAATTGTTGATATTGCCTTTTATCAAGAATTAGTAGATTTTTGTAAGTATCATCAAATTTATATAATTTCCGATATCGCCTATTGTGAGCTATATTTCAATGAATCCGATAAGCCACATTCAATTTTAGAGGTTAAAGGAGCCAAAGAGATTGCTATTGAGTTTTCTTCAGTAAGTAAAAGCTATTCAATGGCAGGCACTAGAATTGGCTTCGCGGTTGGTAATAAAAACTTAATTTCTGCTCTTTATAAAATTAAATCTTATCTTGATTATGGATCATTTAGCCCATTGCAAATGGTTGCGGTAGAGGCATTATCAGAAAATAGCGATAATTATTTACAAGAATTAAGAAAAAAATATCAACAAAGGGGAGAGTTTTTTATAAAAACTTACCAAGAAATATTGGGCTGGAAAATCAATCAACCTAAAGCCAGCATGTTCATCTGGACTCCCCTACCCCAAGAAGCAAGCGATTTTCCTTCTTTTGAATTTTGCAAAAAATTAATTCAAGAAGCCGGGGTAGCAATATCTCCTGGTAGTTCTTTTGGCAGTAATGGCGAAGGCTTTATTAGATTCTCCATGATACATGATCAAGATAAAATAGTTGAATCTGCTGAAAGAATTGCCAAAATACTAAAAAAATAATCTGCTATAAAATGGCAAATAATCTATTTAGAATTTTCACTTTATTTCCCGAAATATTCCCCGGAGCTCTTAATTATTCAATTACTGGCGAGGCTCTAAAAAAAGACCTATGGCAATTAGAAACCATCAATATTCGTGATTTTGCCAACGATAAACATAAAACGGTTGATGATATTCCTTTTGGTGGCGGTAGTGGCATGGTGATGAAGCCAGATATCATTGCTAATGCACTAGAACAAACTCTTAAACAAACCCTTAAAAATCAACTAGATAATGCAGAATCAAAGCCAAAAATCATCTATCTCTCTCCTCGTGGTCAAAAATTTAATCAAAATAAAGCAATTGAATTAGCAAAATATCTCGAACAAAACCAAGAAATCAACTTATTGTGCGGAAGATACGAAGGAATAGATCAAAGAGTTATTGACTATTTTGATATTGAAGAATTATCAATCGGAGACTACATAATCACTGGTGGAGAAATTTCTGCACTAGTAGTAATCGATGCAATCATCAGAAATCTACCTAATGTTTTAGGAGCAAAAGAATCATTGGCTGAAGAATCTTTCGGCAATGGAGAGCATTCTCAATTCAGAAATTTGCTTGAATATCCCCATTATACTAGGCCCGCAAATTGGAGAAATATTGAAGTCCCAAAAATTTTAACCTCTGGACATCATCAAAAAATTAAAGAATGGCGACTAGAGCAAGCTATTTCAATAACTAAAAACAGAAGGGAGGATCTTTATCAGAAATTTATTGATAATTTAAAGAAATAAATTAATTAACAGATTTTTTTCTTACATAAACCTCAACATAAGACTTAAGTTTGATTGATTGATCTATTGTAATATCAAACTTTAGATAAGAATTATAAAAACTACCCGCATATTCATATTGATTAAAAAATTCTAATATTGGTTTTTTGTCGGGAAGATAATCGCTTATCCTATTATTTCTACAATAGTTTTTATCTTCATCTGTATAATTTTGATCGCTAGCAAAAAACAATAATTTAGTATTTTTATCAAAAACTGCTCGATAATTATCTTCAGCAAAAATTTGTGCTTTATTTTTTAAATTTTCATTAAGATCATGAAAGCTCTGCAAAGCAAAAAATTTTGGCACCACTTGCCTTTGAAGATAATTTAGCACTGGAAAAGTTATTTCATTAGACCCTTTACCAGAAACAATAAAATTATCATTATTATCTTTAGCATATTTCTTGATATAATACTCTGTTTTGCTAATTACACCATTCTTATTATCATAAAAATTTTTCTTTGAAATATTTACATAACTATAAAAACAATAATTAAAAATAAATTTTGTTAATGATGCTAAAAATAAGAACACTAACAATTTAGAAAAGTGATATTTTTCTAAACTCATTTTTTTGATTAATAGCTCATTTTTACATAAGAAATATAAATTAATAATAATCAAAATTATAAAAAATAAGTCTAACTGATTGGCTCTTATGATGGC
>CAMDGT010000154.1 GCA_945898025.1 Rickettsia typhi
GCGATTATGTGGAGGCCGGGGTCGGAATCGAACCGACGAATGAAAGCTTTGCAGGCTCTTGCATTACCACTTTGCTACCCAGCCAATAAATTAGATTTGCGCCAATAATTTTTATGACTTTTGATTAAATTTGATAAAATATTAAAAAATATTTGCAAAAATAAAAATTTCCATCAATTTAAAAAAACTATTATCTAAATAGCAAGCTTTTTTAATAAAATTATAATTATGAAACTTTACCAACATAAATTTATCAATCTTAAAAAGGAAGACTTTAAAAATTTAGAATCTTTAAATTTAAAAAATAACCACAACAAAGATTTGGATTTAAGTGCATCTCTTAATCATCATTATAAATTGATGAAAGACGAAATATCAAAAAATCAGATTGCAGAAATTTCAATGATTTATGATGAAGAAAATTTTAACAACTCAATATACCTATTTCAAAAACTCAAAGATTTTGAAAATATTATCGTTTTGGCAACTGGCGGGTCAAGCCTTGGAGGCAAAAGCTTTGCCTCACTCAATAATGAAAATAAATTGATTTTCATTGAATCAATTGATCCGGAAACAATAAGCTGTCAGCTTAAAAATGTAAATTTTCAAAAAACCGCTTTTTTAGTAATTAGTAAATCCGGCGAAACAATTGAAACAATATGTCAAACCTTGATAATTATTAATATTCTACAAGAATTGAACTTAAAACCTGTTAATCATTTATTTTTTATTAGCAACTCCACCGAAAATACCATCGCTAAAATTGCCAAAGAAATAGGCTCAGAAATTCATCATCATCCATCAATTAGCGGTAGATATTCTTGTTTTTCAATAGTTGGATTAGTTCCTGCATTGATAGCTGGGCTTGATATTAAAAAAATTCATCAAGGAGCAGAATTAGCAATTTCTGAATTTATAAATGACGAAGACATAAAAAATGCCTGCTTTAATCAATTGAAGTTATATAATATAGGCTTTAGAAATAGTGTTTTTATGCCTTATATCGATAACTTAAAAAACTTTAATGATTGGTACAGGCAAATTTGTGCCGAATCTTTGGGGAAAAATAATTTTGGAATAACTCCAATCAATTCAATGGGAACAATTGATCAACATAGCCAATTGCAACTGTATTTAGATGGTCCAAATGATAAATTTTTTACTTTTATTATTGCGGATAATTATAAAAAAGACTTTATCATCAAAGGCACAAATCAAAATAAAACAATTTTTGATAACTATAAAATTAGCGAAATATTAAAAATTGAGTTTAAGGCAACAATTGCAACACTTAAGAATCATAATTTACCTATTAGAATTTTTGAAATAAAAAATCTCAACGAAAAATCTCTGGGAAAAATAATGATGCAAATGATGTTAGAAATTATATTGATTGCTAAAGTGCAAGGATTCAGCCCATTCGATCAACCAGCAATTGAAATGAGAAAGATTTTGGCAAAAGAATTTTTAAAAAATAATTAGATAAATAAAAATGACTATCAAAAAAATTATCGAGATATCTTTTAAACAATTAATGGCATTAACCATACTTTATTCAGTATCGCCATTAATAATTGCCTATATCAGCGAATATTATTTCAATTACAAACCTTGCAAACTATGTATTTATCAGCGATTAATATATTTTATAATGATAATTTTTTGTTTTTTATCAATTAAATTTATTAAACATCAAAAAAAACAAAAAATATCAATATTTCTTCTTGCAACAATAGCTTTTTTTGAATTTTTGGTTGCCGGTTATCACAACGGAATTGAGGCGAAGATTTTCTCGTTGCCAAGTGGATGCAAAAACAATAATTCAATAGATTACAATCAAACAACAACAGCTCTCGCACAAATACTTAAAGAAAATTCATTTGCAAGTTGCGATGTTCCAACCGCATTTTTTCTTGGCATCTCTATGGCAAGCTGGAATTTAATATATTCACTATTTTTATTGATTTCAATAATTGCATCTTATTCCTATATAAATTTTAAAAAATTATAAATGTTCACAATTAACCCCGCTTTAGCTGAAGACAGCTTATTTATTGATAAGTTATCAATATCTCAAGTCAGAATAATCAAAGACTCAAATTATCCTTGGATAATACTGGTTCCAGAAGCAATAAATAGTAAAAATCAAGCAATAACAGAAATAATCGATTTGAACTGGGATCAGCAATTAGAACTCTTAAAAGAAATAAATTTTATCTCGCAATTTTTACAAAAAAATTACAGACCAGCAAAACTTAACATTGCCAATTTAGGGAATATTATTTCGCAACTACACATTCATTTAATTGCAAGATTTGAAAATGATAAATCCTTTCCAAGCCCAGTTTGGGGCTTTATGCCAAAAGAAAAATATACAGATGAAGATTTATTAAAAATAACTGAAAAATTAAAAAACTTTATAACTAATTATAAGTGGTTTTTTAATGAAAATCACAATATTATCAATAAGTTACTTTATCGCTCTAACTATAGAGGCTGTAAAGAAACTGATTTTTTAATTGGAAATTTTGCTAAAGAAATGTTGATAAAAATGAGTGCCGTAGAATTATTAAATTTTGATCTATTTCTTAACGAGGAAGATGTCGAAATATATGACTGGGTACTGGGAAAATTAGCTTCACCAAAACATTATAGCGAATTAATAGAAAAAATATCTTCTTTTTATAATCTTAATAAATAAATTTAATTCTTTTTTAAAAAAATTTGATAAGTTCGATGAAAATGATAATTAAATTCAGCCCCCAAAATGAATATCAAGGCCATTAAGTAAAAAAACATTAATGCACTAATAACTCCAGCAAGAGAGCCATAAACAATATTAAATTGATTAAAATTAGTCACATAAAATACAAATATTTTAAACAAAACAATTGAAAGAACAGAAAATAAAAGAGACCCCGGAATAGTTTGAGTAATTTTTTGCCTAGAACTAGGAATAAAAAAATATAATAGCGAATTTGCGAAAAATAATAATGCAAAAATTAAAAAATAGCGAAAATGCAGAAATTTTACATTAAAATCAAAATTCAATAAAAAATTTTTTTCAATAAAATTTAAAATATCCGGAATGATAATAAAAATAAACATTCCAATAATCATTAAAAAAACTACAATGAAGAATTCCACAATACTCAGCAACCTTCTTAAAATGTAAGGCGGGGGGAAGTGAACCCTATAAGCTCTATTTAAAATAGTGCGACAGCCCTCAACCGAGGAAGATGCGGTCCAGATAATGCCAATAATCGCAATAGTTAGAAATTGTTGTGGAGGACCA
>CAMDGT010000155.1 GCA_945898025.1 Rickettsia typhi
CTTAATAGGAGCTTGTATTATGGCTTATAATTTTTATAAAACTATTAATCTCAAGCATAATAAATAGTTATTATTTAAGGCTTTAAAGGTTTTTATTTATAAAATTATTAATTTAAAAATTATTTATGTTAAAAAAATTATTCAGTATAGTTGCAATAATATTGATTTCTTCTTGCGCTAACAAAGAAAATCAAATTCCAACTATTCGCCTTGTTAGTGTTGATGGGAAGCCATCAACTATTCAGCCAAAAACCCCCTCTTTTAATGCAAAAATTTTGCAGAAAAATCAAAATGAATCTTTGCCTGAATTTGAGGATGATAAAATAAAAAAAGTTGTCTCAACAAAAGTTGTGGGTAAAAATGAATTGAAGCAAGAAATAATTCCTTTAGAGGCAAAAAAAGAAACAAACCAAAATAATCAATCAAAAATTGCAAAAAATACTGCAAATAAAGCCAGTGATCTCAATTCTCAAAACAGTAAAATAAACAATGAAATCAATTATGATTTATCCCAAAAAAGCGATTTATCTCAAAAAAATAGTTTAAACCTAGAAAGCAAAAATGTTGTTCAAAATAATGTAATTGCCGAGCCTTTTCAGAAGAAATTAACAAAAAATGATTCAGAAACCAGAATAATGTTTAAGAATCGCTATGTTTTGACTCCGCTAGATCAGCATAAAGTTAAAAATAATAAAGCAACTAGCGATAAAGGCAAAATTTTTATACAAACTGGATCCTTCTCAACGATTGCTTATGCTACAAAATCTTTAAATTCTAATAAAAAATTTTTTAATAATGGAAAAATAGAAGAATCTTCAGATGGCAAAGTGCATAAAGTTTTGATTGGTCCTTTGAAAACTCGTCAACAGGCGCTGAAAATAATTGAAAAAATTAAAAAAACTGGCCAAGATGCTATTATGCTTGAATAAAAAAATATCACTAAAAATATTTAGACTTTTTTTAATAACAATATTGCTGAATCTAATTTTGGCATGTACTAAGAAAAATTCTGATTCTAATTCTCAATTTCAGAAAAGGTTCGGTAAAGAGGTTTTGTTGATTAAATCGCAATACGGCATAAAAGAAACTGAAAAACAAAAAAAGATTAAAAAAATCGATGTTTCTAAAAAAATTAATTTTCCTAATGACGAAGAGATTTTGCAAGAAAATATTATAAGCAATGAATTTAATGAGCGATACTTCCCATTTGTTGAGTCCGAACAATATGTTCATCAATATTTATTATCGGGGCAATATTTAAATTTATCGTCTGAGAACTTTGTTGTTTCGCAGATTAACAACCAAGACGAAAAATTTAATATAACATATTACAATATCTTATATGGCCCTTTTATAAAGCTAGAAAATCCTTTTGATGAAATAAAAATACCTAACAATAAATCTTATTGGCTAGAGAAAAAAATATACCCTCTCATACCACAATCTTCGCTGAAATATAGCATTATTGGAGTAAAAGATAATAAGTCTAAGCAGGATATAGAAACATCTATCGCTATTATAGCAACCAAGAAAAATGAACAAAATTAATAAAATTGTAGAAGTAAAAACTATTCACATATACCTCTTTTGTGCTGTTTTTATTGTCATTAATATGTTTTCAATAGCTAATTCTATTGCTTCAAAGCATAAAAATTTAGAACATAAAAAAAGCAGTCCTAAAAATGTCAAAAAGAAGCCTCTAAAAACAAAAAACAACATTAAAAACTCCGTTGTTAATAGTAAAATAGAGCAATCTAAGCAAAATATAGAATTTCCAAGGGAAATTAATAAAAAAATTAAGAATATAGAATATTTAATGCAAAATTCTTATTTTTTGCTAATGGATTATCAAGACAAGGAAATATTAATATCAAAAAATGAAAATGAAAGAACGACTCCTTCATCAATGACAAAAATAATGACAGCATTCGTTTTGTTTGATAATTTGAAAAAAGGAAAAATAAAACTAGAAAATCAATGTGTTATTGGTACCGATGCCTGGAGAAAAAGAGGCTCCTCAATGTTTTTAAATTATGGTGATATAGTTTCGATTGAAGATTTGCTTAAAGGTTTGTTAGTGGTTTCTGGCAATGATGCTGCAATAGCAATAGCTGAAGCGGTTGGTGGTGGATATGATAATTTTATAAAATTAATGAATGAAAAAGCCAAAGAAATTGGTTTAACGAATAGTCATTTTACTAATTCTCACGGACTAAACGAGCCCGAACATTACATGGCTTTAAAAGATTTAGCAATATTGATGGCAAGAATCTATCAAGATTTTCCTGAATATGTTCATTATTTAGCATTGGAAGATTTTACTTACCGTAATATTACTCAAAAAAACAGAAATCCATTAATAAAAGAAAGCTACGAAGGCTTGATAGGCGGTAAAACTGGCTATACTAATGATGGGGGTTATGGTATTGTTGGGGCTGTTAAAAGAAATAATAGAATATTGGTGGGGGTTGTAAATAAAGCAAGTAATCCGCAAATAAGAGCAAAATTAATTAATGCCATATTCAATTATGGGTTTGAAGATTATAAAAAATTAGAATTATTTAATAAAGACAAAGAGATTTCCAATTTAAAAATATGGCTTGGGAAACATGATAATGTTGGTGCGGTATCGCAAGAAGATATTGCTATTAATGTTCCCATGGATATAGAGTTAAAAGATATTTTAGTGAAAATAGAATATAATAGCCCTATTTATGCTCCTGTGCAAAAAGGAGAACAAATTGCTAATCTGGTAATAGAGGTTAAAAATTATAAAAAATTTGAATACCCTTTATTTGCAAACTCTACAGTTAATAAAGTCCACTATATAAGAAAAATAATACAAATTCTTAAGGGCATCTCTAAAAATTCACCACCAGCCCCATAAAATCTTAAATTTTAATTTTATTTGGAATTGCGGTTGGTTTGTTAAAAAGGTTGGTTTGTTAAAAAATTTAGGAATTTAAATTTGCGACAGTCTCTTGTTATATTATTCTTGGGGGGCTTCACCCCTTTTTAATAATGAAAATAACTTCACCACAAGGAGCTGAAGCCCCTTGTTGCCTTCTTTCTAGGGGGGCTGAAGCCCCTTGTTGCCTTCTTTCTGGGTGCCGTTTTGCAACGGCATGACGAGTGTTTGATGTATCGGGACCCCCCCCAGCCCCTTGTTGCCTTTGGTATGTTAGTTCGAAGGAAAAAGGCAATGAGTTTTAACTCCTTCTTTCATCAGCAGTGAGGGGCTAGATAAAAAGGTTATAAAAAAACTCGATCTAATAACTCCCCCCTTGAGG
>CAMDGT010000156.1 GCA_945898025.1 Rickettsia typhi
GTTTGAAGAAACTAAAAAAGATGCTTTTTCTATTGCTACAATTGCAGGGATCATCAAATGCAACCTCAGAGATAACAAAAAAATCGCCGTAGAATTAGCAATTCCAACCTTTGCTAATGCCGATATACCGCTAGTTGAGAATTTTAATAATCAAATAATTGATTCACAAAATATTAATTTATTTGGTCGTAAATTCTTTGCCTTGTCAGTTGGCAACCCTCATCTAGTAACTTTCATTGATAAATCAATAGAGGATGAAGAGTTTTTTAGAATTTCTCCATTAATTGAAAATCATCAATATTTTCCTCAAAAAATTAATGTTGAATTTGCCAAAATTATTGATGATTGCAATATTGATGTAAGAGTGTGGGAAAGAGGTTGTGGTGAAACTCTTGCTTGTGGCAGTGGTGCTTGTGCGGTGGCTATTTCAGCGATTAAACATAATTTAGTTAGCAGTAAAAAATTATCACTACATTTTAAGGGTGGCGATATTGAAGTTTGTTGGAATAATGATATAAAAGATGCTCCTGTAATAATGGTTGGCGATTATTACAAAATATTTTATGGAAAAATTATTATTTGATATTAATTCTTTTTAATTTTATTAATTGGCGGGTGGTTTCAAATAATATTATTAATAGTGCTAAGAAAAAAATAAGTGCTATTGATCCAACTAGCCGTTGATTAAAAATTATTTGCAAGGCTTCCTGAATTTTTTCTTCTCCAATAATCTGATTTTGATTAATTTTTTCTTGCAGATGATTAGCAAGAGCAAAGAAGCTGATTTTATGATTGTCGGAAAAAGTTTTTTGCCAGAGAGTGCTAGAAATTGTTATGGTTAGAAATATTAATGGTATCGCGGTAATTAAAAAATAGGGTTTTTTGTGCTTTTTAGCGATAATGGTAGTTGCAAGAGCAAGGGCAATTACTGCTAATATTTGATTAGAAATGCCAAATAAAGGCCACAATATGTTGATGCCTCCATTTGGGTCAATAACTCCTAGATATAAGAAATATCCCCAACAGCTGACAATTATAAGGCTGGTGAATATTGTAGATAAGTGATTTATGAATTGTGATTTTTTTGCATTCGGATGTTTATTATTTAATCCTAATTTTTTGTTGATATTAGCTAGCAGGTCTTGAAGCATGAATCTTGCGACTCGAGTTCCTGCATCGAGAGTAGTGAGAATAAAGATCGCTTCAAACATAATTGCAAAGTGATACCAAATTGCAGTAAGGTTAGAGTTGTTGCCTCCAAAGCCTTTGCTAAAAATATTTGCCATACCTACGGCTAAAGATGGTGCTCCTCCGGTTCTGTCGAATAAAGAGGTTTCGCCCATTTTTTTAGCAAGATTGGCCATTTCTTCGCTTGATACTGCAAAGCCCCAGCTGTTAATTGTGGTGACGGCATTGTTGATATCATTGCCAAAGTTTGCTAAGGGTGAATTTATTGCAAAATAGACTCCCGGCTCAAGAATCGAGGCACAAATTACTGCCATTATTGCCACCATTGATTCAATGAGCATACTGCCATAACCAACCATTCTTACATCATTTTCATTGCTAATAATTTTTGAAGTTGTGCCTGATGCCACTAGGCTATGAAAGCCTGAAATTGCACCGCAGGCGATGGTGATAAATAAAAATGGAAAGATTTTGCCACTGAAAATTGGCCCACTGCCATCAATAAATTTTGTAATTGCAGGCATTTGTAAGTGTGGTTGAAAAATTAATAATGCTAATGCAAGTAAAATTAAAGTGCCAATTTTTAAGAAAGAGGAGAGATAATCTCTTGGTGCGAGTAGTAGCCAGATTGGCATTGCGGAAGCAAAAAAACCATAAATAATGATTGAAATTGCTAAAAATTTGCCATTATGGTCAAAAATTTGTGCTAAAGCGGGGTTTTCGTTGATCCATTTTCCACCGATGGTTGCGAGTAAAAATAAGGCTATTCCTATAAGGCTTGCCTCTAAAACCTTTGCTGGTCTTAAATAAAACATATAAAGCCCTATAAACATTGCAATTGGAATAGTTGCCGATACGGTAAAAGTTCCCCATGGGCTATGCATTAAAGCCTTAACTACTATTAGCCCCAATACTGCAATCAAAATAATAATAATTGAAAGGGTGGTAAAAAGAGCGATGAAGCCAGCGAGTGGGCTAATTTCATCTTTTATCATTTGTCCGAGGCTTTTGCCTTCTCTTCTAACTGAGGCGAATAAAATTATCATATCTTGAACTGCTCCGCCGATTACCGCCCCAATCACTATCCATAAAATACTTGGTAAATATCCGAATTGAGTTGCGAGGGTAGGGCCAATAAGCGGTCCGGGCCCAGCAATTGCAGCAAAATGATGCCCAAAAACTATCCAGCGATTGGTCGGCACGAAATCATTGCCATCGTTAATTTTTATTGCTGGTGTGGCTCTTTTGCTGTCTAAATTTAATATTTTTAATGCTATCCACTTGCTGTAAAAGCGATAAAAAATAATGTAAATTGAGGCACTGCAAATAATTATCCATATTGAAGAAATATTTTCTCCTTTTTTTAAAGCTAATATTCCGAGTAGCGAGGCAGTTAATAATGAAGCTATAAATAAACTTAAATTTATAGGTGGCTTGCGAGCGATTCTTTGCATAATCTATCTAAGAAGGGTCTTGACTAGTTAAGGGGATTTTTTCTGATAATTTCTAACAAGATTTTATACAAATCTTGTTTTCGATGGTTAAATCTAAATTCACTTTCTTTTAAATGCAAAATAAATTTATCATCCATTAAATTTTGCTAATCTTCTTTTTCGATAGCTCCAGAATGATTCTATGTCATATATCGCTTCTTTTAATCATCCAATTAAAATGGTAGCAGATATATGATATTGATTCAAGCACTATCACCAGATGGACAAACAAACTAAAGAGAAATGGCATTAAAGGCTTGGTATGAGAAAAGAATACCGACTCCAGTTAAAGTAACATTAGAATTTAAGAATTTCTATCTTTATTCATCAATTAATTCTGCTTCCTCCATATTGTAAAGAACTTAATCTTGTTGCAAGATTATGGAAATATATCAAAGATATCGTGATCAGAAATAAAATATTTGAAACTTTGTTAGAATTGGAATTGGCTGTTTGTGATTTTGTCAGCAATTTATCGGTTGATATCATCAAGAGTGTTTGCGGGTATAATTATAATGTATTATAGATTGGAAATATTATAATAAATTGCTCAAAAATTGGATGCCTTATTATACTTTCTACTTCAT
>CAMDGT010000157.1 GCA_945898025.1 Rickettsia typhi
AGTTACAGATAAAACTAGAATTAATTACAAACTAAAAGAAAAAGAAAAGTTCGCTTATAATGCGGTTTTGGCAGGTCAATATGAAATTGCTATCGAGCTTTATAAATCTATTTTAGATAAAGATCCAAAAAATAATTATGCAAAATATGCTTTGGCAACTGTATATCAAAAGCTCGGTCAATATCGTCAATCAAAAACTTTATATCAAGATTTATTAAAACAAGAACCAGAAAATAAACAAGAAATCATTAATAATATCATCAACATTATGATCGAAGAAACGCCAAGAGAAGCATCTTATTTATTAGCCAGATTGTCGCAACAAAACCCAGATTCTGCTTTTATTTGTGTTAATGCTGCTTTGGCAAACGAAAAAATTGGCAACTATAATAAAGCAATTGAATATTATCAAAAAGCCGTTAATATTGATCCAGACAATGCTAGTTATTATTATAATCTGGCAATTTTACACGACAGAACCAAACAATATTTACAAGCTATTGATTATTATAATTTAACTGTTAAAAATTATAATAACGATCCTGCTATTTCTATTTCTGAAGTGCAAAATCGCATTTCCAATTTAAAAATCCTAATTTAGATGCAACAAATATTGAATTTTGCTAGAACAAAACACTGCTCTGATATTCATATTTCAGCTAATTACAAGATAATTCTTCGTTTTAATGGCGAAATAATTGATTACCCAGAAAACACAAATAATCTTACTAGTCAAGAGGTTTATGATTTTATTTTTTCTTTAACTTCACAAGAACAAAAAGAACTTTATTTAACCAAAAAAGAACACGATTTTTCTTTTATCGACAGCAACAATTTAAGATATCGTATTAATGCTTATCACACCATACTTGGCCCTGCTGTTGTTATTCGAATTATACCAAATCAAATAAAATCTTTAGCAATAATCAATGCTCCTTATGTTGTGCAAAGTTTGTTAAACTATAAAAAGGGCTTAGTTTTGATAGTTGGCCCAACTGGCAGCGGCAAATCAACAACTTTGGCAGCAATGGTCGATCACATTAATCAAAATCATAGCAAACACATCATTACCATAGAAGATCCGGTTGAATATATTTTTACCAGTCAAAAATCATTAATTAATCAACGCGAATTTAGAACCGACAGCCATTCTTTTAATAATGCCCTAAAAAGTACATTAAGACAAGATCCTGATGTTATTATGATTGGTGAAATGAGAGATCTTGAAACTGTGCAACTAGCGCTCACCGCGGCCGAAACTGGTCATTTGGTTTTAGCAACTCTACATACCAATTCTGCTTCTCAAACAATTGATAGAATTATCGATTCTTTTCCTGCCGATCAAAAATCGACCATTCGCTCTATTCTTTCTAATTCTTTAAGGGCGGTTGTTTCGCAAAGATTGGTAAAAAAACCAGATGGCAATCGTTGTGCCGCTTTTGAAGTTATGATTGCTAATTCGTCTATTCGTAATTTAATTCGAGAAGATAAAATTGCTCAGATCAATTCTATTATTGAACTTGGTAAAAAAACAGGTATGATTTTATTAAAAGACTATCTAAAAGAAATGGCAAATAATGGCACCATTTCTTTAGAAACGGCCGAAGAAGAAATGAGATCGCAAGAAAATTAAATCTATAAAAATAATAAAAAATAATAAAAAATAACATATGAAATCTTTATTCAGAACAAAATCATTAGAATCAATAATGGAAAGTGCTAAAAACAGTCAACTAAAAAAATCATTAGGCATTTTTGATCTTATTTTTATTGGCATTGGCTCTATTATTGGCACTGGTATTTTTGTTTTAACTGGGCAGGCCGCAGCTAATTATGCTGGCCCTGCAATTTCTATTTCTTTTTTCTTGGCGGCTTTGGTTTGTATTTTTGCTGGCTTGGCATATGCCGAACTTGCTTCTATGATACCAATTTCTGGCAGTGCCTATACTTACACCTACGGCATTATGGGTGAGTTTATTGCTTGGTTGGTTGCTTGTGGTTTAATTTTAGAATATACCGTGGCTTCTTCTACTGTTTCTGCTGGTTGGTCGGGTTATTTGGTAGGAATTTTGCAACAATCTGGGGTTATTGTTCCAGAATATCTAACCAAAGCTCCATCGCAAATATGTTCTGATCAAACCTATTGTGGCATCATTAATTTACCTGCTGTCTTTATTTCTTCTTTTATTGGTTTATTATTATTTATTGGCACCAAAGAAAGTGTGATGATCAATCGTATTTTGGTTTCGATAAAATTAATTGTGATTTTTATCTTTTTAATTGTTGCTACTCCAATTATTAATACTCAAAACTATGCAAATTTTATGCCTTTTGGTTGGAATGGCGTTTTTACTGGAGCGGCGGCTATATTTTTTGCTTATCTTGGTTTTGATGCAGTGGCAACAACTGCCGAAGAATGTAAAGATCCTAAAAAAGATTTACCAATCGGCATTATTGGCTCTTTGTTAATTTGTGCAGTAATCTATATTTTAGTTTCGTTGGCTCTTACTGGCATAGCCCATTATTCTACTCTTAACAATCCGCAACCTCTTGCCTTTGCTTTACGAGAAAACGGCAAAAATATTGGTTCGGCTCTTGTTGGAACTGGTGCCATTGCCGGAATGGTAACTGTTTTATTGGTGATGATGTATGGTCAATCTAGAGTTTTCTTTGCTATTTCGCGCGATGGTTTATTGCCAAAATTCTTCACTAAAACCCATTCTAAATATCAAACACCCTACATTAGTGTTGCAATCACCACTGTTTCTGTGGCCTTGATTTCTGGGTTTACCCCAATTAAAACAATGGGTGATATGAGTAGTATAGGCACTTTATTTGCCTTTTTAATTGTGTCAATTGGGGTGGTAATTTTAAGAATCACCAATCCGCAAATAAAAAGATCTTTTAAATGCCCTGCGGTGTTTTTGGTTTCTACCCTTTCGGTTTTGGGTTGTGGTTTTTTAATTTATAAATTATTAATTGATCATTATTTACCATTTGTGATTTGGTTTGTTATTGGCATTATTTTTTATGCAATTTATGGTTATAAAAATAGCAAATTAAATCAGCAATAATGTTGCAAACAAAAAATAAATCTAGCAGAAAAAATAATAAAAAATAACATAAAAAATAATAAAAAATAACATATGAAATCTTTATTCAGAACAAAATCATTAGAATCAATAATGGAAAGTGCTAAAAACAGTCAACTAAAAAAATCATTAGGCATTTTTGATCTTATTTTTATTGGCATT
>CAMDGT010000158.1 GCA_945898025.1 Rickettsia typhi
GTTGAGATAAGAGAGGATGACCGTTTTATTTACTCTCTCGCTGACTTCAAAATTTTTGCCAATGGTAAAAAAAAGTTAATTATGGAATTTTTTTATCGCGAAATTCGTAAAAAGACAAAAATATTAATGCTTGATAAAGCTAATAAAGGGTTACAGCCGATTGGAGAGAAATTCAATTTTGATGCAGAAAATCGATTAAACTTTAAAAAATTTAAAGAAAGTGCCGATTCTAATCAAATGAAAAAAATAAATGAAGAGCCTGTTAATTTTGCTGTTGACGATATTACAAAAGAAGTGCTAAATGATGTTAAGTCAAATTTTTCAAATCATTTTGGCGATATAGATAAATTCAATTATGCCACCACTAAGAAAGATGCAAATATTGCCTTAAAATATTTTTTTGATTATAAAATCAATAATTTTGGCAATTATCAAGATATCATGATATCTAATGAAGCTTACTTATTCCATAGTAATATTAGTCAATATTTAAACATTGGTTTGTTAGACCCTCTTGAGGTGTGTAAACAAGCTGAAGATCTCTATTTTAGAGGGTTGGCACCTTTAAATGCAGTAGAAGGATTTATCCGTCAAATTATTGGTTGGCGAGAATTTATTCGCGGTATTTATTGGCTTAAGATGCCAGAATATCAAGAATCAAATTTTTTTAATCATCATGCCAATTTGCCAGATTTTTTTTGGAATGAAAATAAAGCAAAAATGAATTGTTTGCATCAAGTTATTAAACAAACTAGGCTCCATTCTTACTCTCATCACATTCAAAGATTAATGATTACAGGAAATTTTGCTTTATTAGCAAAAATTAATCCTAAGCAAGTCGCTAATTGGTATTTAGCGGTCTACAGCGATGCGGTGGAGTGGGTGGAGTTGCCAAATGTAAATGGTATGGCTCTTTTTGCTGATGGTGGTATTGTTGCCACTAAGCCTTATATTTCTTCTGGAAATTATATTAATAAAATGTCAAATTTTTGCGATGATTGTCAATTCAGTGTTAAAGATCGTTTTGGGGATAATGCCTGTCCTTTTAATTATCTTTATTGGAACTTTTTGCTAGAAAATAAAAAATTATTAAATAATAATCATAGACTTGCTTTGGCTTACCGAAATCTTGATAATTTTGATTCGCAAACCATTGAAAAAATTCAAAAGTCTGCAAATAAATTTTTAAATAATCTATGAAAATAGCGGTTATTGGTTCTGGAATATCTGGAATATCTGTATCTTGGCTTTTATCGCAAAAATATCAAATTGATTGTTATGAAAAAAATAATTATATTGGTGGCCACAGTAATACGGTTGAAATAAAATACAATGATAAAGAAATCGCTGTTGATACTGGTTTTATAGTTTTTAATCATCGAACTTATCCCAATCTAACCAATTTTTTTAAGCATCTTGATGTTGCCACTCATCCAAGTAAAATGTCTTTTGCTAGCTCAATTAATGACGGTGAATTTGAATTTTCTGGTAAGAGTTTTTCTGGTCTTTTTTCTCAAATAAGAAACTTTTTTAATTATAAATTTTGGTTGATGTTAAGAGATATCGTTCGTTTCAATAAAATAGCCATTCTAGAAGTTGAGAATAATCAAGATATCACTATAGGAGAATTTTTAGAGCAAAAAAAATTCGGCAAATATTTTGTAAATTTTTATTTATTGCCAATGATAGCTTCGATATGGAGTTGCGACATGAAAATTGCTGAAATTTATCCATTAAAAAAATTAGTAACTTTTTTTCACAATCACGGTCTTTTAACTGTTAGTAATCAGCCACAATGGCACACTGTAATTGGTGGAAGCAAAGAATATATCAAAAAAATTATTGCATCTTTTTCGGGAAATATTTTTATTAATAGTGAGGTTATTGATATTTCTAAGTGCGGCGATAAGTTGCAATTAAAAGTGATGCAAAATGGCCTAGAAAAATCCGAACTATATGATAAAATAATTTTTGCCAATCATGGCGATGAAGTTTTTGAAATCTTAAAAAATTATAATCAAAATTTATTTAATTTATTCAGCAATTTCACCTTTCAAAAAAATATTGCCGTTCTGCATCGCGATAAATCAATGATGCCTATTAATGAAAACAGCTGGTCAAGTTGGAACTTTGTTGGTAATTATCCATATCAAGATAGTATTATTAACAGTAGCTTTACTTACTGGATGAATAATTTACAAAATATTGACAATAAATTTCCGCTCTTTGTAACTTTAAATCCACTTAAAAAAATAGATCAAAGCAAAGTTTTTGCTAGCTTTGTTTATAGTCATCCCGTTTATAATAATGCTTCAATTAAAGCTCAAGAGCAAGTTGAAAAAATGCAAGGATTTGACAATATATATTATTGCGGAGCATACTTAGGGAACGGTTTTCACGAAGATGGCTTGGTTTCAGCAATTAAGGTCGCTAATCAATTAGGAGTTAGTGCTCCTTGGCAAAATTCTTAAATATTAATGAAAAATTATATTTTATGAAAGAAGAGAGTTTTTATCAAAAAGCTGGCTATTTGTCCATTGGTAAAGTTTGGCATTCGAGGTCTATAATTGCTAAAAACACTTTTAATTATCGGTTATTTTATTTATTTATTAACCTTGATAAAATTTCAGATAATAAATCTTCTCTATTTTCTGTTAATCGTTTTAATCTATTTTCATTTTATGAAGATGATTATTTTAAATTAAGTCAAAATTCATTAAATAATCATAAAACTACAATAACTGACTACATTAGAAATTTACTTATCAAAGAGGGGATTCCTCATCATATCAAAAATATCATGCTATTGACGCATCCAAGAGTGCTAGGAAAGTGTTTTAATCCAGTTAGTTTTTATTTTTGCATTAATGATGGCAATGATTTAGTTTCAGTAATTGCGGAGGTTAGCAATACTTTTAAAGAGACTCACTACTACATAATTAAAAATCAAGATTATTCAAAAATCACAAATAATCATCCTTATTATGCGAATAAAGAATTTTTTGTTTCTCCTTTTTTTGAAAGAAGAGGTGAGTATTGCTTCTTTTTTGATTATAATCCTAATCAAATAAAAAATAATATAAGAATTAAAATTGATTATTATCAAGAAGGTGAAATATCGATAAAAACAGGATTATCGGTTGATTTTCAAGATCTAACCAATTTTAATATTATTCAGGATTTTTTGAAAATTCCTCTCATGAATTACAAA
>CAMDGT010000159.1 GCA_945898025.1 Rickettsia typhi
TTATTTTATAGGCTGTTGAGTTGATTTTGCGACAGTCTCACTATCAAAACCAACAATATGAAAGATAAAAACTTCGATAAAGATAAATGGATCTCAAAAGCAAGATCACCATATGAGCGGGTGTTTAGTAAGGTTAGCAACAGAAGTAGGTATCGCGGAATTGCCAAAAATCAGTTCCAGGTTTTTATGGAAAGTTTAGTGTTTAATTTTAAAAGACTGATAAAACTTGAAGATAAAAAACTGAGTTTTGCGACATAAATCGACAAAGACAACAAGATTTTGTGTCTCAAAGCAGAAATATGGCCAAAATTGCTAAAAATATGTCTTAAAAAATCAGAAAAATATCGGTAATAAGATCTTAAATTTTAATTTTATTTGGAATTGCAGTTGGTTTGTTAAAAAGGTTGGTTTGTTAAAAAATTTAGGAATTTAAATTTGCGACAGTCTCATTATGTATTATAGATTGGAAATGGTATAATTACTTTTTATAATTACACTTGAAAAAGAGCAAAAATATTTATGTGATTGATGTTTTAACTAAATTATAATTTAGTCTGTTGTTAGTTTTTTTAACTCCCGCAAGGGCTAAACCTTTTTTAATCTAAAAAAAGGTGAGGGTTGAGCAGATAAACTAGATTGTAAATTTTAATAATCTTTCCAGCCGATTCTTTTTAGGAAGAATTGATAAGAATCTTCGAAGGTGAAGGTTTTTTCATCATCAAAGATAATTAATTTATTGGCAATTTTATTGACAAATCCTTCATCATGGGTAACCATTATTACTGCTCCTTCAAAGCTTTTAATAGCCTGCATGAGTGAATCGCAAGATTCCATATCTAAGTGATTAGTAGGCTCGTCAAGAAGTAGTAAATTAGCACCTTTAAGCAATATTTTACCAAGCATTACTCGACTTTTTTCACCACCAGAAAGCACTCCAATTTTTTTACTGGCTAAATCTCCGGAAAACATCATTTGTCCGCAAACTTGACGAACCCTTGTTACAGGTAGTCTTTCGTCAACTTTTTGCAATTCTTCATAAACTGAAAGCGATGGCTCTAGCCTGTCGATATTCATTTGTCCGAAATATCCGATTTCAACTTTACTATTGAGTTTGGCTAAGCCCTTCGAGACTTGTAAATCCTGAATTATTAATTTTAGTAAAGTTGATTTTCCTTTGCCGTTTTTTCCTATGACACAAATTTTTTCACCATTGGCAACTTTAAAAGATAAATTATCAATTAATTTTTTTTCTGGTAGATAGCCAAAGCTTATATTTTCAGCTTCTATCATTTGCTCCTTGCTGTTAAAAGGAGAATAATTAAATTCAAAGCTTAAATTCTCAACATGTCCAAGTTTTTCTTTGACTTCAATTTTGTCTAGCATCTTAACTCTTGATTGCACTCTACTTGCCTGACTTGCTTTTGCTCCGAATCTGTCGATCCATTCTTGAGTTTTTTGTCGTTGTTTTTCTTCGTTAACTCTTGTTTTTTCATAAATTTCTTCTTCCAAGGCAATTTTTTCTTTGATCCCTTGAGTATTTCCTGCTACTTTACGAAAATTCTTGCGATGAATGATTAGGCTATGGGTGATGATGCTGTCCATAAAGGAGCGATCGTGGGTTATTAAAATTAATTCTCCTTGCCAGTCTTGTAAAAATTCTTTAAGCCAACGAATTGAATGAATATCTAGATAATTTGTTGGTTCATCGAGTAGTAACATTTGCGGTTCAGCAAGCAATAATTTTGCTAAATTTAATTTTACTTGATAGCCACCAGAAAAAGTTTGCGGGTTTTTTTCTAGATCTTCATAAGTGAAGCCCAATCCGTAAAGGATATTTTCCCCCTTCCAAGATTCATGCTCTCTTTCTTCAGAAAGAACCGAGCATATTTCTTGTAAAACTGTTTTATGCTCAAAATGAATATGCTGTTCGAGATATCCTATTCCATAACCTTTGGGAATTTCTACTCCCCCGCTATCAGGTTCTAGTTTTTTAAGAATTAGTTTTAGGAAGGTTGATTTTCCGCTACCATTTCTGCCAATTAAACCAACTTTTTCGCGGTAATTGATAATAAAATTAGCATCACAAAACACCTCTCTACCACTGAAAGATATTGATAAATCTTTGGCTTTAATCATTTGAATTATTTGAATTTGTAAATATTTATAAAGTAAATTATACTATAAATTTTTGATTATAAAAACCGCTCCGATTAATGTCAAATTAATATAAATAAATTATATAAAAACTACTTGCTTTATTATTTTTAGAATTTATATTTTTCTACCTTGCCTTATTTAAGCAAAACACCACTTAATATCGCGGGGTAGAGCAGCCCGGTAGCTTGTCAGGCTCATAACCTGAAGGTCGTTGGTTCAAATCCAGCCCCCGCAACCAATCTTTTTAAGATTCACAGCCTTTCACAATTCTAATTAAATTTTTAAAATAACCCAAGGGCACCTTTAAAAATTCACCACCATCCCCATAAAATCTTAAATCCTAAATAATTCAACTCCAAACCCTTTTTATCTCCATGGTTTTTTTAAGGGTTTTTCAGGGGGGTTTTTAAGAAATTAGTTGTTGCACCTTATTGGCTTAATTGTTAATTTGTATTGGTCGTAAACCTGAGAGACTAGATGCTCTAAAGCATGTTCACAACTGAATAAAACAAACAACAACTCCAAGTAAAAAATAAACCAGCCAGGATCTTCGATCTAATACAATTTCCAATCTATAATACATTATAATTGACTTCTAAAATTCTTCCATAAAATAACTGTTTTATCAATCTAAAACAGTAAAAGATTATGAGAACAATAATAAATCAAGCATTAACACAAAAAGCTCAAGATTTACTTATAAAGTTAAATTCAGAAGATGTTTTTGCTAAGAGACTAAAGGCAATTATCGCCTCTTTTAATCATCCAATTAAAACGATAGCAGATATTTTGATGTTGATTCAACCACTAAAACAGATGGGCAAACAAACTAAAGAGAATTGGCATTAAAGGCTTGGTCAATGCTCCAAAGCATCTTGATGGAATCATTGTAAAGAGCAAACACAAACAAGAAGTCCAGCGATGGCTTAAGAGCGATCCAAATATCACTATTGCTTGGGTTAAAATAAAATTAGAAGAGTTTAAAAAAAACTCTAATCGAAATAAAAGAAAAAAATCCAAATAAAGC
>CAMDGT010000160.1 GCA_945898025.1 Rickettsia typhi
CAACAATATGAAAGATAAAAACTTCAATAAAGATAAATGGATCTCAAAAGCAAGATCACAATATGAGCGGGTGTTTAGTAAGGTTAGCAACAGAAGTAGATATCGCGGAATTGCCAAAAATCAGTTCCCGGTTTTTATGGAAAGTTTAGTGTTTAATTTTAAAAGACTGATAAAACTTGAAGATAAAAAACTGAGTTTTGCGACATAAACCGACAAAAACAACAAGATTTTGCGTCTCAAAGCAGAAATATAGTCAAAATTGCTAAAAATATGTCTTAAAAAATCAGAAAAATATTGGTAATAAGATCTTAAATTTTAATTTTATTTGAAATTGCAGTCGGTTTGTTAAAAAGGTTGGTTTGTTAAAAAATTTAGGAATTTAAATTTGCGACAGTTTCATTACATCCTCTTGCTGGAACAATCTTTCATAAATCAGCAACAAGCCTTAAAAACTGGTTCTTCGCTATCTTCTTATTCTTCGCTTCTAAAAATGGTGTCTCTGCTAAAGAATTACAAAGACAGCTCGGTATAACTTACAAATGCGCTTATCGCATTGGTCAACAAATTAGAAAGCTCTTTGATGAAGATATAGAGCAACTTTCAAATGTTGTTGAAATTGACGAAACCTATATGGGCGGTAAAGAAAGCAATAAACACAATCATAAGAAAACCCCAAATAATCAAGGCAGATCAAATAAAACAAAAACCCCAATTATTGCCGCGGTTGAGCGCAAAGGCAAAATCATCGCTAAAGTTGTTGGTGATACAAAAGACAAAACAATTCAGCCTTTCGTTAAAGCTAATATTGAAATTACCGCTGAAATAAAAACTGATGAATACAAACCTTATAAATCGCTTAAAGGTCTAGGTTATAGCCACGAAACAGTTGACCAAGGCAGAAAACAATTTGTAAAAGGCACCGCCCACACCAATAATTTAGAGGGTTTTTGGTCTCAATTAAAAAGTTCAATCAACGGCATTTATCACTTCGTAAGCCCCAAACATTTACAAACTTATGTAAATGAATTTGCTTATCGCTACAACAGAAGAAACGAATTTAAGCCTTTGTTTCCTTCTTTAATTACAAAGGCTTGGATGTCTTGTTAATTAAGGCTGTAAAAAGAGTTTTGTTAACCTCTTTTAAATCTTGCTGTTTCGGAGTTTGTTTTTTTGTTATCATTTACAATATTCAAAAATTGATTCCTTTTCTTCTATAAATTGATTTATTATAGCCTTACTTTCTTGGTAAAAACGATGAACTGTAGTTATTGAGTTAGGATTTGTCCTTTCTGCCCTTTCAATTCTTTCGGGGTCGTGAACAATATCATTAGCCAATCCTAAGATAGCCTTAAATCTATTCTCGGCATTTTGAATAAGTTGAAATAATTTCTTATCATCAGATATTTCGGGAATATCAAGAAGCTCTTGAAATTTCCCATCAAATTCATCCCAATATTTTTTAACTAACTCTTTATCATAAGCAAGATTTACAAGCTCGTTTCTTAAGATTCTATGACATTGAGATATAATTTTTAAAACTTCTTTAAAATGAGGATTTTTATTTCTTTTTTTTATCTTTTTTAAAAGGGGAGGTATCCAGTGTTCAAAAAATAATACAATGATAGCTAATACTAACACTAATAGTCAAAAAGCTAGGCTTGAATTAATATTAAGATAGTTGGCTAGTATTTTTTCAGGGTAGATATTGTTCATATGTAATACCTCCATAACGCTACGGCTGACAATAAACCCAGCAATACTTTTAATAATGAAAAATAGAATTTTTTTAACCATAAATAGCTATTATTAAATTGAAACCCAAGCAATCCTATTTTAGAATTACTCAAATTGCAATCTAAATACTTGTTGTCAAGGGATAATTGCCTTAATTTTTTTAATTATTATTAGCTACCGATTCAAGATATTGATGATACGGAGAGCTTTTTTTATAACGAGCAGTTATTTCTTTTAATTTTTCAAGAGTAATGAAGTTTTTTCGATAACATATTTCTTCTAAACAAGCAACTTTTAAGCCTTGTCTTTTTTCGATAGTATGAATAAAATTAGAGGCCTCAAGTAGAGAATCTGGAGTTCCCGCATCTAGCCAAGCAAAACCTCTTTTTAATTTTATTACTCCTAATTTATTTTGAGAAAGATAAATTTGGTTTAAATCAGTAATTTCTAACTCTCCTCTTGCAGAAGGCTTTAATGTTTTAGTGAATTTTACAACATTATTATCATAAAAATAAAGCCCTGTTACCGCCCAGTTAGATCTAGGGTTTTTAGGCTTTTCTTCGATAGAAATTGCTATCTCTTGCTCTTTTGCAAATTCTACTACTCCATATCTCTCTGGGTCAGAAACATGATAAGCGAAAACATAGGCTCCACATTCATTGCCAATGTTATTAATGCTGTTTTTAAGGTAATCTTCCGATATTTCCGAACCGTAAAAAATGTTATCACCTAAAATTAAACAAACATTTTCATTGCCAATAAAATTTTCACCAATTAAAAATGCTTCTGCAATTCCATTTGGTTTTGTTTGAGAGGCATATTCGAGTTTTAACCCGTAATCACTGCCATCTCCTAAAAAATTTTCGATATTTTTAATATCGTGAGGAGTTGAAATTATTAATATCTCTTTAATATTTAAACTTATCAAAGTTGATAAAGGGTAACAAATCATTGGCTTGTCATATACAGGCAATAATTGCTTGCTAATAACGTTAGTTAATGGGGCAAGCCTTGTTCCAGAGCCTCCGGCTAGTATAATTCCTTTCATTTTTAATTAAAATTAGATAAATTTATGAAAAATATTCAAAAACGCATTCTTGTCACAGGTGGTTGCGGTTTCATTGGCAGTTGTTTTATCATGCAACAAATAAAAAAGCAACATTTTATTGTTAATCTCGATAAAATGACTTACGCAGCAAATCATAATAATCTTAATGAAGTTGTAAATAGCGATAATTATGTTTTTTTCAAAGGTGGCATTGAAAATACCGAACTAATCTCTTACATTCTAGAAAAATATCAAATTGATTGGATAGTAAATTTTGCCGCGGAAAGCCATGTTGACAACTCCATTAATAATGCTGAAATTTTTATTAAAACCAATATTGAAGGAACATTCAACCTTTTGCAATCATCTTTACAATATTATCGC
>CAMDGT010000161.1 GCA_945898025.1 Rickettsia typhi
CAAACCTTTAAAAGTGCCAATTTCAATTTGATTAATATCGCCACTTTCAAAAAGCTGTTTTGCTTTTTGTTTGCTAATTTTTTCCTTAGCTTTGTTTAGCTCAATCTGGTTGGTAATATTTAATTTATTTGCTAAGACCATATTATTTATTTATTGCTTTAAGGGGCTATTTTGCTAGAGAATCGACCTTATCTTTTTGAAAAGGATCTCTGCTTAAATAATCTTTATAATCTTGTTTTTCAATATATTTCTCCTTTATTAGCTCTTTGGAAACATCGGAAATGTTAATTTCTTTAAGATTTTTGCCCATTGATTTATAAATAAACTCCTTAATTATTGCTTTTAAACGTTCTGCACCTTCTAGCTCATCTTGAAATAATTTATCAAAAAATTTATTAAACTTTTCTTCGTCAAATGGGTGTTTGTATTTCCAATAATTATCGATCAATAATCGAATATCTTCATCATAATAATTTAGAGATAGTTTTTCAAATGTAAGATCGTATTTGTTATTTATTATCTTATTAACAGTATCTGTAAAAGCTTCATTTGTATTGTTAGAATTGGTGCAATTTGTAAAAAATTTTTTAAATTCATCATTAGAAGTACAAACCTTGTTATATGTTAATATATTTTCAAGCAATTGCCAAACAGCTCCTTTGGCATTATTGAGTGCATTATATTCTTGTGGGTCAAAAATGCTGAAAATAGTCATTGCGAGCAATTTGGCACGGGCTTTATTAGCATCAATTTTATCACTAAATTTAAGGCTTTCAATAAAATTATCGCCAAATTTAAGTCTTTTAATAAATCTATATTGCTCGCAAATATTGTTACCAATTCTTTTGTCAACTACTGCATTCTTGCAAAGAATTTCTAGCACTTTTTCTAGTTCATCTTTTTCTGCTGAATTGATTGTTTTTTCTTTGGTGATGAGCTCTAGCATTTCTTCTTTGGCGGTATGATTATTGCTAAATTTTAACACAGGAATGATAACATCAAAAAATTTGCAAATATCATTTACTGATTTTTGTGGATTCTTGTTTTGATTGTCAAGAAATTCGCAATAATCCCTTGTTGCTTTTCGTGGATCCTTGTCTTGATTGTCTGGTTTTGAGTAATTAGCTGGTGCAAAAAGCCCTGAATTCAAGGCATAAAGAAAGGGTAGTCTTTTATTTTTTAATCGATAATTAATTATTAGAGAAATTTCTCGCAAAGCAGTGAATATTTCAATCTCATTGAAGCGGTCAAGGTCTTCCACTATTACAACATAATCTTTTTTGGCAATTTCCTCTAAAATAAAAATAATTTGTGCAAGATGTTTATAAAAAGGATTTTTTGATATTTCTAAATCGACATTTGGGGCTTTAAGGTTGATTTTACTAAAACCAAGGTTTTTTAAAAAAATAAAAAAATTGATTAATTGCCAAAATATTAGCAAAAAACAACCAAGCAAGACTATATAAAAACTAATTTTAGTATAGTTGCCAAGTAAGACTATATCAAGATTAATTTTATTAAAAGCAATAAAGGCAAAAACAAGTGAAAATAAAAATGCAGAAAACCCGTGCAGTATCTTGCTGGGCTTATATACAGACTGTAAAATAGAATTAGGAACAGCAACTTTTGCTTGCCAAAACAACAATTCAAGGATCTTCTCTTTTATTGTGTTTGTTTCGTTTTCTTTGTTTGTTTTATCTGGATTTAATTCAATTTTAGCCAGCGAAAGGCGAATGACTTTTTTCCCTTTATTATCGTCAAGAAAATTTTCAATGATTGTGCTTTTACCTGAAGCATAATCGCCAATTAAGCCAATATTATAGATTTTAGGTTTCGATAAAACCTCTTTGATATAGTCTATATAATGCTTGTTCGGGTTATTGACACTGCCCTCGGTGTTTGGACCTAATCGAAGAATTTCTGGAAGAGTATCTGGAGTTTTAGGGTTGGAACCTTTGCCAAAGTGAAAAAAGCTTGATATTTTAGTGCTAAATAATTTAGTCAATTTTATTAATAATAAATTAAAGGGTTTCTCCACTTGTTGCTGAAATGAAGGGAATTAATAAATCGACCTTATTCTATTTATCTTTTTCTTTGGAAAGATTTTTCGCTAATTTTATATCTAAATATTGCATTTGCAATAGATAGGTTGACTATTATTTATGATATTTATAAGTTTTCTCCTAATCACAAGAAGGAGCTAAAGCTTGCAGAATAAAGTGGTGAAGATATATTCGGAAAGCTCATCGTAAACACAAAGGGGTTGAAACCCCTTGTTGTCTTTAGTAGATAGTTCGAGTTTAGAAAAGCAGGGAGGTTGATTTAATAATTCTAAATAGGTTCTTTACATTATAATTATTAATTACTATATTGCCTTGAGATTATAATAATATTTTAATAATTTTGATTATGCAAAGCTACGGAATTATATCTTTCTTAAAAAAAATTCTTCAGCGAGAGTCTTCTCTTTTTTGGACGAGTATTATCTATGGAGTCTCGATTAGCTTTCTTTCGCTCGCCGTTCCCCTTTCAGTACAATTTTTAATTAATTCAGTTTCTTTTACAGCAATAATGCAACCTGCAATTGTTTTAGGGTTGGTATTGTTGGTTTTGTTGATATTTTGGGGTGCATTAAGTGCATTGCAATTTTTTGTAACAGAAATTTTTCAATGTCGTTTCTTTGCTAGAATTACATCAGAAGTTACGATTTTATTATTAAAATCAAGGGAAGAATCTAAAGAAAAAGCGGTGGCGGTAAATTACTTTTTTGAAACTGTGACGATTCAGAAAATTATTCCAAAATTTCTAACAACAACTTTTTCTACGGTTTTGCAGGGCTTAATTGGCTTGATTCTAATTAGTTTTTATCATCCTCTATTTTTTATATTTAGTATTTTTATTTCAGTTGCTATTTGGTTAATTTGGCATTGTTTTTATATGAAGGCGATTGCTAGCTCGCTAACAAAAAGCCAAGCCAAATATGAAATTGTTAAATCTTTTGAGAAAATAACTCAAAATTCATCAATAAATAATCTTGAACATATAGCGGAAATAAATTCTTTAACGGGTGATTATTTAAAAAGCCGTAAATTAAGGTTCCGAAGCCTTTTTTCGCAAGTA
>CAMDGT010000162.1 GCA_945898025.1 Rickettsia typhi
ACAATTTGCTTTTTAGCAAATTGCAACTCACTCAAAAAATAAATAAAAAATTTGTGAGTAAATATGGGAATGTTTTATATACTTGTTTTGCATAGATAAATTAAGGCTTTAATTGATATCAAAATCAACTAAAATTGTCTAGACCCTAATTTATTTGAAAGTTTGTTATTTAATAAATGTTCAAAAACAAAAAATCATTATTTTTGATGTAGCCTTGCAAGATGGCGATTAAAATTCTGCCACTAAACCGATTAATTAATTTTGTAAATATTGGGAAATTTTTATAAACTGCTCAATTGTTATGTTTTCTGCCCTAAGGCTTGAATCTATATTTAACTCTCGCAGAACTGAATCAACATCTTTGTTAAATATAGATTTAAGAGAAGATCTAAGCATCTTTCTTCTTTGATTAAAAGCGGAAGCAACGATTTTTTCAAAATTATCAAGATTAAAATTCTCTAACTTTATATTACGGGGTATAAGCTCAATAATTGCCGAAACAACCTTGGGTGGAGGCGTAAAAATTGTAGGAGGAACCTCAAAAATAATTTTAGTTTTACAAAGTAAATTCGAAATAACTGAAAGCCTACCGTAATGTTTTTGATTTACTTCTGCCTCAATCCTTTGAGCAACCTCTCTTTGTAACATTAAATGCATAGACTCAATATTGTCAAGATTCTTAAGCCATTTTATAAGCAACAATGTTCCTATATTATAGGGCAAATTAGCTATAATTTTAAATTTTTGATTATTAGTAATGGCATATTCATCAATTTTAGTGGCATCAGCCTCGATTATTTCAAGGGATGAGCCATAAAAAGATTGCAATTCTTTTAACAACTCAATTGCTCTTTTATCTTTTTCGACAACTATTAATTTTTTAGGCTTCTTAGCAAGTATTGAGCGAGTAAGGGTTCCTGGCCCCGCCCCTATTTCAAGAATTATTTTATTTTCAATTTCTCCACAATTTTTTACAATTTTATCAGTAAAATTTTGGTCAAAAATAAAGTTTTGCCCAAGAGATTTTTTGGCATTTAATTGATATTTTTTAACCAGATCAGATGTTGAAAGTAGTGATGGCATTTTATTTATTGATTTATTACCGTAAACTTACCCCTATCAACTTTAATAATGGCAATATTTCTTTTAATTGAGCCGTTATTATTAAATTGATAAGATCCATCAATTCCTTCAAACCCTATTTTATTCTGAGAGTTATAATTAATAAAATCGCTAATAGTAATTTCTTTGTTATCCATCTTTGATTGATTAGCAACCCTAGCAATTGCAGTTGTTAAATCGTAGGCAAGAGAAGAGATTCTTGGAGGAAATGATTTGAATATTTCATAATATCTTTGTTCAAAATTTTGAAAATTTTGCGGTTCCGAATTAGCAAACAGCAATCCCTGAAGATTATTTTCATTAAAAGTGGCTATATCATCAAGTTGCGAGGTTCCAAAAACTTGAGAAGGGAAGGTTTTGTTATTTCTTAAAATGAAGTCAATAATTTTACTAGCATTCTTTGGAGAATCGGCAATTACCAATATTTTTTTAGATAGATTGAGTTCTTTTCTATTTTTGTTTTTACCTAAAGGGAAGAAGATATTTTCTATATCGGATAAATCGCTTTTATAAAAATAACCTTCAAAATTATTTGGTTTTTTTAATGAATTTTCTCTAAATGAGTCAGCCATTATTCTGCCCGCTTCATTATTAGGGGAAATCATTAAAAAATCATAGTAATTATTTTGATTAGAAAAATCTACTAGAGCTTTAAACTGATTGTCGGGGCTAATTCCGCTAATAAAAATTGTTTGATTGTTGTTTAATGAATCGTTCAACCTGCTCAACATCTTGCTATTATTGGATAGCGAAAATATAATCATTTTATTTTCAAGAGATGTTTTTTCAATCGCAGGAATTATTGATGAAAATAAAGGTCCGATAACAATTTTAATGTCTTGTTTAGCAATTTCAGAAAAAGATTTTTCTGCTTCTTTTGGATTATCACCGCTATCAAAGAACAATAATTCCAAATCATCACTTTCTTTATTTTCAAACAAAGAGAGTGTAGCACTATTTGCAAGAGAAGTTCCTAACTGTTGGTGCTTGCCTGAAAGTGGCAAAAATAATGCAACTTTTATCTTTTTAACATCTTCATTCTGCAAATTAATATTTTTATTTTCAACAATAGACTTTCTAGAATTTACCTGATTTATAATGCTCTTTTTGCAGTTATTACAAGATTGAAGAGCAGTTAAAATTACTAAGAAAAATAGTTGTTTTAGAAAATATTTTTTTATTAGGTGAAGCATTATTGCTAAAATTTAATTTTTAAGTGTAGGAGCAATTATCATAAAACTAATTTATAATATTTTCAACCTTAAACTATTGTTTTCAAGATTAAGAAAAAATGATTTTAATTTATTTTGAGAATATTGATATAGCAAGATCTTCTAAAGTATTTTTAATTTCTTTGTCATCTATTTTACTCAAGATGTCGTCAATTTTATTGCGGATATCGTTAATTTCTTGCGGACTTTTTTTATAAAAGCTATTTTTTTCAATGATTCTAGAATTAATATTAGCAGGTTGTTGTATTATTTTAATTTTATCAATAGAATGAAGACCTGATAAGGTTTTAATTTTTTCTATGATATTATTTTGATTATTTTCGATTAAAAATGCTATAGAAGAATTATATGCAATAATTGTTAGTGTTGCTTTGTTGCCAAACTTGTCAAACTTTATCATTTTTGGCAAGCAAAATTTATAATAATTATTGCCTATTATATTGGCCCAATTTTTTTGCAAATGATTAATAGCGATAAATTTTTTCTTATCCCCTACAAAAATCGGCTTCAAAAGATTAGTTATAGCATTATCAATAGTTATAATTCCAGATCTTTCAATCATAAATTTATAGAAAAAAACTCATCGAAAGTAAATGGGAGTTTTTTCTTTCTAAAAAGCTTCTAAATATTTCGTCGTAATTATCGGGAATAGATTTCTGCAAAGAGCCTCTGGTTACCAAGCTTTCAACATAGGTAGCGGTTAATTTGTATAAATCAAAAATTTCAAGAGTAAATTTATTATCAATGAAATAAAGCGGT
>CAMDGT010000163.1 GCA_945898025.1 Rickettsia typhi
AATTGAAATAGATAATTTATAGTTTAACAAATTTAATAATTTATATATATCAATATTAATGAAAAAGCTACTCACCAAACAAAGAATGTTCATAGTAATTTTAATCTCAGCTGTTGTAGGCTTGATTTCATGGCAAATCATCAATTTCAATGTTGAAAATTTTGATATTGTGTCAAAAAACCCTGTTTCTTTTGGTTATAATAATATTTCCTCGATTTCTTCTGAATACATAATTAATGAGGTTCAAAATAGTGAGAATAAAAACCCTGTTTTGATATATTTTTATTCTACCTGGTGCACTGCTTGCAACAAACAGTTTAAAGATATTAATCAAATTGCAAGAAACTTTCAGGAAACTAATTTAAAAATATTTATTATTGCAATTGATAAAGATATCAGTAGTAGCAAGCTTTCTCAACATTTATCAAAAAATGGTGACATCTATTTTAAGCCTTATTATCTTGTTTCAAAAGAGGGTTTAAGACATTTTTTCTTTTTAAAAAAAATTAATTATCAAGGCGCTATACCATTTTTTATGCTTTTTGATAAAAATGGCAGAGTTTATTGGCAGAGCTCTGGAAAAACAAGTTATCGTAGCATAAACAATAAATTGATTAATGTAATAGATTTTATGAATGTTAAATAAAATTAAAAGTTTTAATGCTTGCTATTTATAGTTTACAAAATTTTAAAAATTCAAAATCTCAATGTTTACTTTACAAGAAATCAAAATCTCAATATTTAATAGCCTCAGTAAAAAGAAAGAGCAATTAATTTCTATCGATAAGAATCATCTTAAAATTTATGTTTGCGGACCAACTGTTTACGACCGTCCTCATATTGGAAATGCAAGAAGTGTAATAGTTTATGATTTATTCTATCGTTTATTTTCTCATTTTTTTGAGAAAGTGACTTATGTTAGAAATATTACCGATGTTGATGATAAAATTAACAATGCCGCCATTATTCAAAATGTTTCGATTCAGGAATTAACAAAAAAAACTATTGATTTTTTTCATAGTGATACAGATATTTTAAATGTTTTACGACCTACATTTGAACCGCTCGCAACTGAGCATATCAAGGAAATGATAGAAATAATAGAAAATTTAATCGCTGGCGGTCATGCTTATGTTAGAGATGGTAATGTTTTATTTAAAGTTAAATCTTTTGCTGATTATGGCAGGCTCTCTAATCGAAATATTGAGCAGATGATATCTGGTGCAAGAGTTGAGATTGCTAATTATAAAGAAGATCCGTTAGATTTTATTTTATGGAAACCTTCATCTATTGATGATGATTCATCTTCTATTTTTAATAGTCCTTGGGGGAATGGTCGGCCAGGATGGCACATTGAATGTTCAGCAATGAGTTCAAAATATCTAGGAGTTGATTTTGATATTCATGGCGGAGGAGCTGATCTGCAATTTCCTCATCATGAAAATGAAATAGCTCAAAGTAGATGTGCCAATCAAGGATCTAATTTTGCAAAATATTGGTTACATAATGGCTTTCTAACTGTTAATGGTGAAAAAATGAGTAAATCTCTCAAAAATTTTATCACCGTTCGAGATCTCTTAAATCAAGGTTCAGAGCCTATTATTATTCGCTATTTATTGCTTTCGACTCATTATCGCAAACCCCTTGATTTCAATCAAGAAGCTTTCAAAAATGCTGAAAAGGCAATATTAAAATTTTATAATAGCTTGCTTGCAGTTTTCAGTCTTGACGATATATCTTCTTTACTTTGTTTTAATGATTCAAAAGAAAGCAAAGATTTTTTTTCAAAAAATATTTCTGACTCAACTTTTGAAGCACTTCTTGATGATCTAAATATCGCTAAATTGATTGCTATTTTGCACAATTTAACAACTCAAGTTGAGATTGCTATTGATGGTGATGTAAAAAATAAATTAGCACTTGAAATATTGGCAACACTTGAATTTATTGGGCTAATTGATATTAAATTATTAGAAAATATTTTTAATCATAAAAATAAAATTCAGCAAACAGCTCAAAATAATTTAATTTATAATAATCTTACTATTTCAATTGATGATATTGAAAAAAAGATTGCATTAAGAAACGAGGCTAGGGCAAGTAAAAACTGGAGCTTAAGTGATAAAATAAGAGACGAATTATTGTCTTATAACATTGCAATTGAAGATTCTCAATCTAAGACAGTATGGAGAATAATAAAAGACTAAATAAATGCCTTGTTGATAAATTTAACAACTATAATTTAATAAAAAATGCTTAAAAAAAGAATAATTCCTTGCTTGGATGTTAAGGATGGAAGGGTAGTGAAGGGAATTAATTTTGAAAATTTAATTGATGCTGGAGACCCAGTAATGCAAGCTGAATTTTATTACCAACAAGGAGCGGATGAAATATGTTTTCTTGATATATCCGCCTCAAGCGAGGGTAGATCGACAACAATTGAAATGGTAAAAAATATTGCTAAAAAATGCTTTATTCCAATTACTGTTGGAGGTGGAGTTGCTAATATAGAAGATTTTTCTAATTTAATTAAAAGCGGTGCAGATAAGGTTTCAATTAATAGTTCTGCAATTCGTAATCCGCAATTAATTTCTGAAGCTTCAAGGAGATTTGGTTCTCAGGCGGTAGTTATAGCAATTGATGCTAAAAAAGTTGATAATATTAATTTTCCCAGCTCTTATCAATTATTTACTTTTGGTGGAACTAAAGAAACTCAAATTGATGCCTTATTATGGGCGATTGAAGCGGAGAAGCTTGGAGCGGGAGAAATTCTCCTCACTTCGATGAATCGTGATGGAACAAAACAAGGTTATGATATCGAATTAATTAAATTAATTAGTTCAAATGTCAATATGCCAGTTATTGCATCTGGCGGGGTTGGTGAATTGAAGCATTTAAAGCAAGGTCTTAATGCGGGCGCTTCTGCATTATTGGCGGCATCAATATTTCATTTTCGCAAATTTTCAATTGCGGAAGTTAAAAAATATTTACATCATAATAATTTTTTAATAAGGCTTTAATAATTATCGGTCTAGACAATTTTAGTTGATTTTGATATCAATTAAAGCCTTAATTTGTCTATGCAAAACAAGTATATAAAACATTCCCATATT
>CAMDGT010000164.1 GCA_945898025.1 Rickettsia typhi
CTATTAATTGAGTTAGTTAGTTGCTGTTTTACTAGCCGTTTCATCATAGTTAAAATAGTTGATAATTTCCCTAAACTTCTTCTCGAAAATTCGGAAACGATTGTAATATTTGTTTTTTCCTTTGTTCGTAAGGTCAAAATAATAGTTAAAATTTACTTAACTAGTCAAGACCCTAACAAAATACTAAAGAAAATCAACTGGGTTGAAGAATCTGTAGTTGAGAGCCTTAGCAACTTCTGGATGAGTTATTTTGCCATCATGAATATTAAGGCCATTTAAAAGATTTTTATCTTGCAACAAAGCTTTTTGATATCCTTTATTCGCAATTGCCAAAGTGAATGGTAAGGTTGAATTTTCAAGAGCTTGTGTTGATGTTCTAGCAACAGCACCCGGCATATTGGTAACACAATAATGAACTACGTCATCAACTAAGAATGTAGGTTCGCTATGCGAAGTTGGCTTGCTGGTTTCAAAACAACCCCCTTGATCGATTGATATATCAACGATTGCAGAACCTTTTTTCATTTTTTTAATCATTTGATGAGAAACAACTTTTGGTGCTGTTGCACCCGGAACTAACACTGCTCCGATGACAAGATCTGCCTCTATTATTGATTTTTCAATATTTTGAGTTGAGGCATAAAGAATTGATGCAGTATTACCAAAGATGTCAGATAGATATCTTATGCGGGATAATGATTTATCTAATATTGTAACTTCCGCACCCATACCAACTGCGACTTTTGCAGAGTTTGTTCCAGCGACACCGCCACCAATTATAACAACTTTACCTCTAGCGACTCCTGGTACACCGCCCAGCAAAACTCCTCTTCCATTTTGAGATTTTTCAAGAGCTCTTGCTCCCGCTTGAATGGCAAGCCTTCCCGCAACTTCGCTCATTGGAGCAAGTAATGGCAGGCTTCCGTCATTTGCAGTAACGGTTTCGAAAGCAATAGCATGACAACCTGAATTGATTAACATTTGAGTAAGTTGAGGCTCGGCAGCTAAATGCAAGTAAGAAAAAATTATTTGTTCTTTTTTAATTAATTGGCACTCTGATTTTTGAGGCTCCTTAACTTTTAGAATCATCTGACTTTGTTGGTATATTTCAACAGCGGAATCAACAATTATGGCTCCTGAATTTTGATATTGATCATCGGTAAAATCAATCGCCAACCCAGCCGATTTTTCTACCAAAACTTTATGACCAGATTTCACCAATTCTGCAACTCCAGCAGGAGTAGCTCCAACTCTATATTCGTGGTTTTTTATTTCTTTAGGAATGCCAATGATCATAATGAATGTAAGTTTATTTTTAAAATTAAGAAGAATGAAACATACTTTTTAATTCAAAAAAATAAAAATGCAAAACAATTTTTATTTATATAATTATTTAAAAAAATTAATTGACTTGCAAATTGATAAAATTTATAATTGCAAGAGTTACCTTACAACAAGCAAATAAAAGACATATTAACTAAAATCAACAGTTATGTTTAGAATTATAAAGAATTTAGTTTCAAGTCTAAATTCCCAAAAAGAGAATAATGGAAATATTGCAAAATTAAAAAATTTTGCAAATCTCAGTTATGGAAATCTTACTGAAGAATACAATTTAATAAAAAATAAATTTGATAACCTGCTTGAAACAAATTACAATCAGGGTCTAAATCATTTGTCAAACAATAAAATATCTGAAGCGATTTTTCGCTTTCGATTCATTAAGAAATTTTGGCCTAATCATCTTGATTCCTACTACCAGCTTGCTATATGCTACTTAAAAAAAGAAAAAACAGTAGAGGCAAAAAATATTTTACAAGAATTATTCGCAAAAAAACCTGATTATAATAATCAAGATGCAATCAATCTTTTCAATAGCCTAAACAATATAAAATCAAATTAAATTGCTAAAATTTATAAAAACATTACAACATAAATTAATAATTTTAACATTTCTTAGTCTTTTTTTGCAAATTACCTTAGCTAAAGCTGGAATCTCAGCAAATAGAAAAATTGAACTAAAAAATAGTGAAAATGAATTTAATTTTGAAGAGGATGAATCTAGCTCACTAAAAATTAACGATCCATTTGAAAAAATTAACCGTCAAACCTATAAATTTAATAATCTAATTGATAGAACATTATTAAAACCAATTGTGAATTTATATCGCTATACTCCCCAACCAATTAGGAAGGCAACAAGAAATTTTTTAAACAATCTATCTCTACCACTATCTGCCGTCAATTCCCTACTTCAAGGCAAAATAGATAATTCTCTGGCAAATACATCGACTTTTTTAATTAATTCAACGATAGGAATATTTGGAATAATTGATATCGCTTCTAATAGAGGGCTCCTATACAATAAAGAAGATTTCGGGCAAACTCTTGGTAGTTACGGCATAAAATCTGGCCCATACATTGTGCTACCTATTCTAGGGCCTAGCTCAACATTAAATTTAGCTGGCGAAATAATGGATAGAGCAATTAGCCCACTTGGCTTTAACTCTCTAAATTTATTTTCAAAACAACCACTATTAAAAAATGAAAATAGAATTATTTTAGCCATCACCTCGGCAATCGATAAAAGAGAACAACTTGATCCTTTAATTACTAGTGTCAATAAAGAATCTCTCGACCCTTATGCTACAGTTCGTAGTGCTTACTTACAAAATCGTCAATTCGAAATATCAAAATAACTGTCAACTTCTTAACTATGAAAAGCTTATTACAAAACATTCTTATTATAATATTCTCTATTTTTGCAATTCAGACAAATGCAGCAAACACTTCGCAAGCTAATTCATTAATTGAAGGGCTTGGAAATTCTATTAATAAAATTATTAGCAAAAAAAATCTCGATGAAAAAACAAAAATGCAACAAATAGTTGTTGAACTTGATAATATAATTGATGCGGAATGGATGGCTAGATTTGTGCTTGGCAAGCATTTTAAAGCCTTAAGCAAAGATCAGCAACAAAATTTTATCAAAATTTATCGCGAATATCTAGTAAAAATATATGCCCCCAAAATTAAAGGCTATAGCGGGCTAAAATTTAATATCATTCAATCTGTAGAGCAAGGAAATTTTATTATTGTTAAGGCG
>CAMDGT010000165.1 GCA_945898025.1 Rickettsia typhi
GTAAAGTTGTTGCAGTTAAGCACGAAAGAGTAAGATTTCAAGATTTAAAAAAGACTGCAGAAAAAAATATTGATTTTGATAATGCAACTTTAATGACAGATGATTTTAAAGGTTATATTCCTTTTAAAAAAATCGTAAAACACGAAACATTAAATCACTCTGCCAAAAAGTATGTAAATGTTAACAAACACACGAACACGATTGAAGACTTTTGGTCATTGCTTAAAAGGGGTATAACTGGTCAATATCACTGGTTAAGTGATAAATGGTTAAATCAATACATTCAAGAGTTTTGCTTCAAATACAATAACAGAGAAAATGCTAATGTATTTGATTTATTGGTTGGCAATATGGTTAAATGTGCTTAAGATTATGAAAAATGGTAAATTCTTTGATTTTTGTGCTGGCATTGGTTCGGCACATTTGGCATTTAAGAATCTAGGTCTTAATTGTGTTGGATATAGCGAAATAGACAAAAAAGCTGAGGAAACATATAAATTATTTCATGGCACTTCGTATAAAAACTATGGTGATTTGATGAAAATTAATCTTGAAAGTTTAGAAGATTTTGATCTTTTACTCGCTGGCTTTCCTTGTCAAGCTTTCTCTATCGTTGGAAAAAGAAAGGGATTTGAAGATGAAAGAGGTCAAATTATTTATGGTTTGTCTGAAATTATTAAAGCCAAAAAACCAAAAGTATTTCTTCTTGAAAATGTAAAAGGATTGGTTAATATTAACAATGGAAAGACATTAAAAGATATTCTCTCAATGCTAAAAAAGTGTGGCTATAATGTCTTTTATCAAGTTATTGAAAGCACTGAATTTGGAATTCCACAAGCAAGAGAAAGAATTTATTTTGTTGGCATTAGAAATGATTTATATAAAAGTGAGTTTCTTTTTCCTAAAAAACACACAAAAGATGTAGATTTAAAAGCTTTTTTAATTGATGAAGATGGGCAATTTATTCTTTCTAATTCTTCTTATCAAACTTTTTTAAAATATTTAGACAATAAATATAACAAAGGAAAATACAATCTTGATTATTTATTAAAACAAGATTATCTTGTTGTCGACACCAGACAAAGTGATTTAAGATTATACTACAATAAAATTCCAACTCTAAGAACTGGAAGGCAAGGAATTTTATATGTTAAAAATGGCAAAATTAGAAAATTAAGCGGAATGGAAGCTCTTTTATTACAAGGCTTTGATATAGAAAGAGCAAAAAAGGCACAGGATAATTTTTTACAATCAAGCATTCTTGCTCAAGCTGGCAATGCAATGACTGTAAATGTAATGCAAGAAATAGGAAAAAGTATTTTAGAATATTTGTATGAATGATTTAATTAAAAGAGGTTCAAAAACTGCAAAAGATGGATTTAAGAATGAAAACGATGTTGTTGATAAATTTAATAATTGGCAAAATGACGATTTAGCTAAAGAGTGGTTAAAGGCAATGAATTACAATCTCAATGAAATTGAATATGTCAAGGCAAGTAAAATAAAAGGAAGTTTCAAGGCAGACATTCAAGTTCAAATTAATGTTGAAATAAAACTTAAAAAGCTACTTGATGTTCAAAATTTGCAAGTAAAACTTGTTTCAAATCCTGCCGGGTTTAATCAAATTGATAAAAGATGGGTTGATAAATATGTAGAATTGTGGAATATTCCAAATGAAATAACAAAAATTCTTAAGCATTTTGCAGGTGAATTATTGCCTTATATTAAAAATCCAAAAGACGAAAGAAGAATGTTTATGAATGAATTTACAAATGATGAGCAAAAATTTGTGGTTGATTTTATAAAAGCAAATCAATCATTAATAATCTCCGATATTCTAAAAGGAAGAGGTCAATTTTCAGCAGAATGGATGCTTGTTATCTTGAAAGTAAAAGAAAAAGAAGAGAAATGGGCTTTAAAACCAATGAATTTTTGTCTCAACTTATTTGGCAATGGAAATGTTGAAATTACAAAACAAGGCAGTATTAAAATCGGTAAAATTACCATTCAAAGAAAAGGCGGAGATGGTGGCAGAAAAACAGCTCAAATGCTTCAGTTTAAGATTAATCCGTGTTTAATATTTGATATATGAAAAACGATAAAAAAACAGACTTAACAATTTTGAATTTTAATAACAATTGAAGTTGAATTAAAAACCGATATTGAAAACGAAACCTGATGGGGTACTGCCGACCAAATATCTCAAATTTTTTCCTGCTCAACGGATAACATCTATTTACACGCAAAGAATATTTTGCAAGATGGAGAGCTAACCGAGGAATACTCGGTTAGTGGAAAACGAGACAAACTATACAATCTTGATATGATGATTGCCATTGGTTATCGTGTAAACTCAAAGAAAGTAACTGAGTTTAGAAGGCAAGCAACTCAAATAATCAAAACCTTCATAACAAAGGGGATAGTGATTAACGAAAGCAAAATATCACCTAGTGAGCTTGCAAAGATTTTAAGAAAATTACGAAACGAGGAGAAGAGTTTTTATGCGGTTATAAAAGATGTATTTAAAGAGTCGGCTTCCGATTATAATATTGCAGAAAAAGAGCAAAAACAAAAATTCTTTTCATTCGTTAGAGATAAATTCCTATTCGCAATTACAAGCAAAAATGCTTGCCAGTTAATGCTTGAAAGAGCGGATGCAAATAAGGAAAATATGGGATTACAAAATTATAGCGGTAAGTCAATATTTGTGAGTGACATAACAACAGGAACAAATTACTTGAATGAAAAAGAGCTTGAAGAGTTGGAAATATTATGTGAAAACTTTTTGGGCTTTTGCCATTTAAAATCTTTTAGAGGGCAATTAATGACTTTTGATGAGATTGCATATAAAGTTAATCAATTCTTGGAATTTAATGGCTACAATGCTTTTAATCAATATAATCAAATGAATAGAAAGCGGGCAGATTCAAAAGTAAAAGAAGAGCTAAAGAAATATAATGAAAGAATTAAATTAGATTGAAAAATGAGTAAAATTAATTTCTTTCTATAAATGAGGCATTACGTTTTTTAATCTTTGTAAAATATTGCATTATCTAATGATTAATTAATTAATTTGTAAAATAAAATTCTTAACCTAAATTAT
>CAMDGT010000166.1 GCA_945898025.1 Rickettsia typhi
GCTCTAAATAAAGCGAAATCTTTTGGTTGGCAAGAATCTTCAAGGCTACAACCTGCTTTAAAATCAGGGATCAACACTGTTTTTTCTGGAGATAATATTTTTGCAACTTCTGCCATAAAACGAACACCGCAAAATATGATTTGACTGGCTGAATTATTTGATGCTTTTCGTGATAAATCGAGGGAATCTCCTATAAAATCGGCGATATCCTGTATTTCTGAATCTTGATAAAAGTGAGCAAGGATGATGGCATTATTTTGTTGTTTTAATTTTTTTATTTCCGCTACTAAATCAATATTTGCAAAGTCTAGTTCAATTGTATTGATTGCCTTCGAGGTGAGTAGCTGTGAATTTATTTTGTTCATTTAAAGCCTATAATTGAAAATATTTTATTTCGATTTTGGTAGGCTATTTCCTTGGCTTTGGCACTACCATCATTTAAAGTTTTTAATAAATAATGTTGTTCATTTTTTAATTTTGCAATATTTTGCTGAATTGGTTTTATTTTTTCAACTAAAATTTCTGCTAAATCGTTTTTAAATTTACCGTAACCTAAATTTTCATATTGATTAGCAATTGCAATGGGCTCTTTATTAACAAAACTTGCAAATATATTGAGAAGATTGTAAATTTCTGGTCTTTCTTCTTGATATTCAATGCTGTTTATGGAATCAGTTTTTGCTTTTTTGATTTTTTTGATAATGGTATCGCTTTCATCGGTTAAGTTGATTCGCGAAAGCTCGGAACTATCGGATTTACTCATTTTTTTGGTACCATCTTGCAAAGACATAATTCTTTTAACTTGCTTAATTATTAATGGCTCGGGAAGCTTAAAGAAATTTTCTTGATATTGGCGATTAAATGATCCTGCTAAATCTCTAGCTAGTTCTAAATGTTGTTTTTGATCTTCGCCAACCGGCACTAAATCTGCATTATATAATAAAATATCTGATGCCATTAACACTGGGTAGCTATAAAGCCCTAAATTTTCATTATTGGCGGATTTTTCTTTAAATTGAGTCATTCTATTAAGCCAGCCAAGGGAGGTGTTGCAAGCAAGAACCCATGCTAATTCAATGTGCTCGGAAATATCGCTTTGTAAAAAGATGATATTTTTTTCAGGGTCAAGACCACAAGCTAAATAAGTTGCAATAGTGTTGATAATGTTTTCTCTTAATATTTTTGGCTCTTGATAAACGGTAATTGCATGAAGATTCATAATTCCAAATAGACAATCATATTCATTTTGCAAATTAAGCCAATTTCTAATTGAGCCAAGATAATTGCCGAGATGCAGGTTGCCCGTGGGTTGAACCCCTGATAATATTGTTTTTCTCATAATTTTTATTATATTTGTTAAAAAATTTGTTGCAGAAGAATTTTTTAATTCTAAATTGCCAAATCTTGTAAGGCAAGTGGGTGGTTGCTAATTTTATATTTTAATTATTAAATTGTAAATGTTGAAAATTAGAGGAAAGTCCGGGCTTCACGAGAAATCAGCACCAGTTAATAGCTGGCTGTAAAGTTAAATATATAGACTTTGCAAGGGAAAGTGTCACAGAGAATATACCGCCTCTAGGCTTTAAAATCTAGAGGTAAGGGTGAAAATGCGAGGTAAGAGCTCACAAATTTTATTGGTAACAATAATTTTGAAAAACCCTGCTGGAAGCAAGACCAAATAGGAACAAGCATTTTATAAGTGAGGTAGCTTTTTAGCTATCAATGTTTCTCGCATTCTTGTTCGGGTAGGTTGCTTGAGATAATTGGTGACAATTATCCTAGATGAATAATCGCCGATTAGTTTTACATTTATTTGTAATGCTAATTACAGAACCCGGCTTATAGCTTGCCTTATTAGATTAGACGTTTATCCCTTTAGCATACGGAAAAGAAAATTGATCTGTAATTTTCTTAAATTTAGGTTGGGATTCTTTACGAATCAAATTAGGGAAATTTTATGCTTAAATGGATTCATACAAAATACAAAGAGCTTGAGCCATACAACACAATTCTTGGCATTCTTGGGATTGGCGGGAGCAGTATTATGAGCATTTGGTTGGGATTTAAAGCCTTATCTAGTCCAATAGTTGCAGTTCTTGGAATACCTTGTCATCTATTGTTTGGAGTGACGATCGCTATTTTATTTACAGTATCTCTGACTAAAGCATTCCTATTTTTTAGAGAGTTTTTTTTTAAAAATAAAAAAGTAAATGCTGATAAAGTTCATTCTTATTTAACGAATGAAGATATTGAATTTTTGCTTGATGGATTTTGGAAAGGTGGTTGTTTTGTATATAAAAATCCAAGTCCAAGAGGGGTTTTGAAACACAAGGAGACTAATGTTTTTTTTAAACAACAAGCTTATCCAGCCCTAGTAGGACATTTTGAAAACCTAAACCTAAATAAAAGTAATGATTATTTTTTCCAACAAACATTACTAGTTAGAGCGCCAAATAACTCTAAGGCTTGGATTAGATTTTTACTAGAAGAAGCTCAAAATGTTGAGATAACTATCTACGATGTCGATGAGCAAGAAAAAGTATGTATTCCAAATCATTCCATGGAAATCATGCTAGATAAAGACTCTAATTTTCATTTTATGATAAGAGGCAAGAAAGAATTATCTTTGCTTGGCGTCAAAATTGAAATTATGAAATGGGAAAAATTATGACAACTCTTAAAGACGCTCTAAAAAACAACAAACTAGTCGAATTTATCAAAGCCCGCTCCAAAGAAGAGAAAAAGGGCGATAAAGAGAAGTTCGATAAAGCGATTAAATCTATTTCGCAAACTTCGTCAAAAGCTCCGAAAGCATCAAATCAGGGCAACCGCGAGAGTTGAATCTGTATTCAAATTCTGTGGCATATTTGGCGAGGTGCTTTTTAGAAACGTGAATATGCGTGCCTTTTATTGATAGCTTTAATCTCGACCAAAAGCTCTCAATTGAATTCGCAGTTGCACCTTTCTTGCTTACATATTCACAAGCTCCGTGATTAAAGGTGTTGTGAGTGTAGCCTTTTTGGTCTAAGCCTTTGTAAGAGTGCAATTCATCACTTTGAATTTCGCTTTGTTTCTCAACATTGGCTTCAATGATCGGGTGA
>CAMDGT010000167.1 GCA_945898025.1 Rickettsia typhi
TCAGCCCTTAATGCCAATAATTATGAAGTTATTTTTACTTCTGGAGCAAGCGAAGCAAATAACACGATTATAAACGGATTTTTAAATAATCATAATTCACAAGTGGAAACTGCTTTTTATTCGGCTATAGAGCATGATTCAGTATATAACGTCAGACCAAACAATAAAAACATTGTTGAGATAAGGGTTTTAGAATCTGGAGAGCTTGACATTGAAAATTTCGAGACAGAAATTCATCAATTTAAAAAATTATCTCCAAACAAAATTTTTCTTGCCTCAATAATGCTTGCAAATAGTGAAACTGGAGTAATTCAAGATATAAAAAAAATCGCCAAAATAGTTCATTCCTATCAAGGAATTATTCATTGCGATATCTCGCAAGGAATCGCCAAAATAAATATTGATTTAGAAGATCTAAACATTGATTTTGCAACAATTTCTGGTCATAAATTTTATGCTCCTCAAGGGTCGGGAGCAATATTAATGAGAAAGGGTCTTGATTTTAAGCCTCTAATTTATGGCGGAGGACAAGAAAAATTCAAAAGAGCGGGAACCGTAAATATTGCCTCAATTTATGGCTTAGGGCTTGCTTGCAAATATTGCAAAAAATATCTTGCTAAAATGCCTTTAATCAATAAATATAGAGATTATCTAGAAGAAGAAATGCTAAAAACAGCATCAGAAAAAATTAAAATTTTTTCTAAAAACACTAAAAGACTTGGTAATACCAGCTATTACTCGATTAAAAATAGCAATAATCAAAGTGAAATAATAAACTTTGATTTGAATAAAATTATGGTGAGCGGAGGCTCCGCCTGCTCTTCAGGAACCCTTCACCAATCAAGAGTTTTAAGAGCAATGCAAATAAAAGCAGATTTTATTAACGGAGCAATAAGAATTAGTCTAGGAATCAATAACAATGCAGAAGAAATTGACAAATTTATTGAAATATGGAAAAAATCTTTATTAAAATATTAAAATAATTAAAAATATGAAAAAGCCAGTTTATCTTGACTATCAATCAACAACTCCAATTGACCCGAGGGTAATTGCAGTAATAACAAAGTCTTTTCAAGAAGATTATGGCAATCCTCATTCTAGAACTCATTCTTTTGGTTGGAAAGCTGAAGAAGTGATTGAGAATGCCAGAAATCAAGTCGCGGAAGTTATTAAGGCAGATAGCAGAGAAATATTCTTCACTTCTGGAGCAACAGAATCAAATAATATAGCAATAAAGGGAGTGGCAAAATTTTATGAAAGTCAAAAAAAGCACATTATTACCGTTGCAACCGAACATAAATGTGTTATAAATTCTTGTCGCGATTTAGAGCAAGAAGGCTTTAGAGTAACTTTCTTGCCTGTAAAAAATGATGGATTAATCGACATCACAACACTCAAAGAAGCGATATGCGAAGATACAGTCTTAATTTCAGTAATGGCAATCAATAACGAAATAGGCACCATTCAACCATTGGCAGAAATAGGCAAGCTATGCAAAGAAAAAAATATATTTTTTCATACCGATGCCGCACAAGCTTTTGGAAAAATTCCATTAGACGTTGAGGCTTTGAATATCGATCTTATGAGCATATCCGCGCACAAGATTTACGGCCCAAAGGGAGTTGGAGCTCTTTATATTCGCAGAAAACCAAGAGTTAGAATAAGACCATTATTTAGCGGTGGCGGACAAGAAAGAGGAATCAGATCTGGAACCGCGCCAACTTCTATAATCGCTGGTTTTGGAGAAGCTTCAAGAATTGCAAATCTAGAAATGACAAAAGATTACGAACACATTAAAAAACTATCTCATAAATTTTTTAACGGCATCATGGAAGAAAAATCAATATATCTTAACGGACCAGCTCTTGAGAAAGAAAATGAAAGATATATCGGCAATATAAATCTTAGTTTCGCAGGAATCGAAGGCGAATCAATGATTATGGCAATCAAAGATTTAGCTGTTTCTTCTGGCTCCGCGTGCACTTCGTCTTCACTTGAGCCTTCTTATGTTCTGCATTCGCTTGGAGTAGCTGAAGAGCTTTCTCACACCTCAATTCGCTTTGGAATTGGTCGCTTTACTACCGAAGAAGAAGTTGATTTTGCAATCAATTTAGTTAGAAGTAAAATACAAAAATTAAGAGAATTAAGTCCATTGTGGGAAATGATGCAAGAAGGAGTAGATTTAAAATCAATAGAATGGAAAAGCCATTAAATTAAAGAACTGGTTTTACTAAACTAATTTTAATTAAAAAAATCTTTAATTTTATCGCAGGCAACCATTAAAGCCCTTGCCTTGTTAAGACATTCTTGATATTCTGATTTTGGGTCAGAATCAAAAACCACTCCAGCTCCTGACTGTAAATAAATTTTATTATTTTTAAATAAAGCAGAACGAAGAGTTATGCATGTTTCGCTGTTGCCGTTGCTAGCAAAATAACCAACACAACCAGCGTAAAAACTTCTTTTCTCCGACTCTATTTCTTCGATTATTTGCATCGCTCTAATTTTTGGAGCACCACTTACGGTTCCGGCAGGAAATCCTGCGATCATAACATCGAGAGCATCATAACCATTTTGTAACTTACCTTTAACAGTTGAAGAAATATGCATTACATGAGAATAATTTTCTATCGACATTTTTTCAGTCACCGCCACTGAACCAGCTTTTGCAACTCTTCCAACATCATTTCTGCCGAGATCAATTAACATTAAATGCTCAGCTAATTCTTTTTCGTCTTTTAACAGTTCTTGTGCAATTAATTTATCTTCAGCATTATTTGTGCCTCTTTTTCTCGTTCCCGCAAGCGGACGAATAGTGATTTCTTCATCTTTTAAAGATGCCATAATTTCAGGGCTTGAGCCCGTTATAACAAAATCATTAAATTTAAAATAAAATAAAAATGGAGATGGATTAACAATTCTCAAGGAGCGATAAAAATCGAATTCATTTAAAAATTCTGGGTATTCAGCAACAAACCTTTGTGAAGGCAAAACTTGGAAGACATCGCCATTGACAATATATTCTTTTGCCTTTTTAACCATTTCACAATATATTTTTTCATCAACATTGGCGGTAAATTTAAATTGATA
>CAMDGT010000168.1 GCA_945898025.1 Rickettsia typhi
GAGGGTGTTGAAATGGTTATGCCAGGCGATAATATAAAAATCACTGTTGAGCTAATTTCTCCAATTGCAATGGAAGAAGGTCTTCGTTTTGCTATCCGTGAAGGTGGCAGAACTGTTGGTGCTGGTGTTGTTTCTAAGATTATTAAATAAAATTAATCTTTATGCAGATTGATAGTTTGCTAATTGACAATTATCAATCTGTGGATTTAGGAGTGTAGCTCAATTGGTAGAGTAGCGGTCTCCAAAACCGTTGGTTGGGGGTTCGATTCCTCTCGCTCCTGCCAAAAATAATAAAATATCAGCAAATATCGTGATAGCAAAAACAATTTCTTTTATTAAGGATTCTATTCAAGAATTTAAGAAACTTAGCTTTCCCTCTAAGAGAGAAACCTACACCGCAACTGTAATAATATTTATAGTAATATTGTTGGTTTCTTTATCTCTAACTTTGATAGATTTCGTAATTTCTAAAATTATTGGCTTGTTTTTTGGTCTCTAATTAGTTAATTCTAATTTGATATTGTTTTGAATTTAGATAAATTTATAAAAAAATGGAAAATAATAAAGAAAAAAAATGGTACATATTAAATGTTGTATCGGGACAAGAAAATAAAATAGCTAATGAAATTAATCTTTTAATAGCTACAAATAAAATTAGTGAGTTTGTTTCTGAGGTTTTGGTTCCTTATAAAAAAGTGCCAAAAATAAAAAGAGGTCAAAAAGTTCTTGAAAATCAAAAATTATTTCCGGGTTATATTTTTATTAAAGCCAATCTTAATTCTGAAGCATATAATAGTTTAAATGCAATTCCGAAGGTAATAGGGTTTTTGGGTGGTAAAAATAACCCTAAACAGGTTGAGGACTCTAAAATAGAAGAAATATTTAGTATTATCAATGAGCAAGGTCAAGAATCTAAAATTGTCGCATTTGAAATCGGAGAATCAGTCAATGTTATCGATGGTCCTTTTGAATCATTTGCCGGCGTTGTAGAAGAGTTTGATGTCGAAAAGCGAAAAGTTAAAATTTCAATATTAATTTTTGGCAGAGCAACCTCTGTTGAGCTTGGCATTGAGCAGGTTGAAAAAATTTCTTAAAAAAACTCTTGCTTGTTATTTTTTTCTAACTAAGTTTTCAACTCTTTTTTGTAAAATTTATAAAACAAAAAAGCTTGTTGGAGTTTGAAATCACTATATCCAACAATTAAATTTAAGAAATATATATTATGTCTAAAAGTAAAAAAGAAGTTCTGGGTTTAATTAAACTTCAAGTTCCTTCTGGAAAAGCTAATCCAGCACCTCCAATTGGTCCAGCTTTAGGTCAAAAAGGTTTAAATATCATGGAATTCTGCAAACAATTTAATGCCTTAAAGTTTGAAGGAGTTGATGCGGGAGCTCCAATACCGGTTATTATAACTGCATATAAAGATAAAAGCTTTACATTTATAACTAAACTTCCTCCAGTTTCTTACTTAATCATGAAGGAAATATCTCTTACCAAGGGCTCTTCCAATCCAGGAAAAGATATTGCCGGCACAATAAATATGAAAAATATTGAGAATGTTGCTAAAAAGAAAATGTGCGATATGAATGCGTCTTCTATAGAAGCTGCAATTCAAATGATAAGAGGTTCTGCTATATCAATGGGTCTAGAAGTTGTTGAATAATTAATTAAAAAAGGTAAGAAAAATGAAAAATAAAGTAAAAAAAAATACTAAAACAAAAAAAGTTATTAGTAAAATTAAGGCTTCCACTATTCAAGATGCTGTTACTAAAATCAAAGAATTGGCAGTTGAGAGAAAAAGAAAATTTGTTGAATCTGTTGATTTGGCAGTTAATCTAGGTATCGATGCAAAACAATCAGATCAATCAGTTAAGGGTTCAATATTATTGCCTAATGGATCTGGTAAGGTTGTTAAAGTTGTTGCTTTTGTTGCAAATGATGAGCAGAAAAAAATTGCCCTAGAATCAGGAGCTATTTTTGCAGGTCTTGAAGATTTAATATCTAAAATAGAGGGTGGTTTTTACGATTTTGACTGCTGTATAGCTACGCCAGATGTTATGCAAAAAATTAGCAAAATTGCCAGAAAACTTGGACCGAGAGGCTTAATGCCAAGTCCCAAAAATGGCACCGTTACAAATGATATCAAAACAGCAATTGCTAATGCATTGAAAGGAAAAGTTGATTTTAAAAACGACAAATCTGGCATTGTTCATTGTATGGTTGGTAAAATTGATTTTGATTCTAATTCATTGTTGGAAAATATTCAGTCTGTTTTAAAAGCTATTAAAGATAGTAAGCCAGAATCTTCTAAAGGTAAATTTATAAAGCATTTTTACCTTAATACAACAATGGGTCCATCGGTAGAAGTTACTATTGATGCAATATAATAAAAAACTCTAAACAAATGAATAAAAAACAAAAAACGACATTAGTATCTGAAATAAAAGATAATCTCGTTGCAAGTAGTTTTGTTGCCGTTGTTCATTACAGAGGCATGAATGATAAGCAATTGTATGCAATGAGACTGGCTCTTAGAAATAAAGAGTGTAGCATGAAAATTGCTAAAAATACTCTTCTTAGAGTTGCTTTAAAAGGAACGGAATTAGAGAATCTTTCTCCTTACTTAAAAGGTCCAACAGCAGTTCTTTATTCTAATGATCCAGTTGCTTTGTCGAAAGTAATAGCTGATACAGCGAAAGAGATTCAATTTCTTAAGCCACAGATTGCTTATCTGAAAAATTCTCTGATAAGTGAAAATGAAATTCAGAGCATGGCTAAGCTTGGCTCTCTACAAGATGTAAGAGCATCGTTTGTCTACACATTGAAAAGTGTTCAGTCAAATATGGCTTCACTAATTAAAAATTATGCCTCTTCTTTAGAAGAAAAGGCAAATCTTTAGGGCTTTTAATTTTTTAAATTAAAAGATTTATAAATATAAACTAAAAATAAAAAGGTAAAACTATGACCGTTAATCTTGATCAAATATCTGAAACATTATCATCTCTTACTGTTCTTGAATTAGCTGAATTAAGCAAAAAATTAGAACAAAA
>CAMDGT010000169.1 GCA_945898025.1 Rickettsia typhi
ATAATTGCCTTTAGTCTCTTAGCAAAAACATCTTCTGAATTTAACTCTAGAAGTAAATCTTGAGCTTTTTGTGTTAATGCTTGATTTATTATTGTTGAGCTTTTTGTGTTAATGCTTGATTTATTATTTTTCTCATAATCTTTTACTGTTTTAGGTTGATAAAAAAGTAATTTTATGAAAGAATTTTAGAAATTAATTATAATGTATTTTAGATTGGAAATGTTATTATTTCTCGAAAAACCCCTTAAAAAAGCATAATATTTAATTCTTTGCACTCTGTAACAAAAAGCCTTAACTCCTTGCCTTTCTAGCCTCGAACTCTATTTTTAACGGCAACAAGGGGTTTTAACCCCTTGCCTTTTATTCAGAATTCTACTAACGGCAACAAAATAAAATCGATTGATTATTAGCAAGAAGTTGCCATTATTAGTTGATGGCATTATTATTTCACAAATTTACTACTTAAATATTTTTATTTCCAATGAATCTTAAAACAACTGGTTTAATGTTGTTATTACTTCTTTTTAATAACAACACTATTATAGCGAGCAATATTATGAATAATGATAAAAATTTAACTGAATTGCAAAAAAATGTAATCTTTCAAAATGGCACCGAAAGGGCATTTGATAATGAATATTGGAACAACAAAGCAGAAGGCATTTATGTTGATGTTGTAAGCGGTAAGCCACTTTTTTCTTCAAAAGATAAATTTGATTCTGGCACTGGCTGGCCAAGCTTTACAAAGCCAATCAAAAATAATTCGGTCACAGAAAAAAGCGATAACTCGCACGGAATGAGCAGAACCGAGGCGAGATCAAAAGATTCAGACATCCATCTAGGGCATATTTTTAGCGATGGTCCAAAAAATAAAGGAGGAACCCGCTATTGCATTAACTCCGCATCGTTGAGATTTATTCCTAAAGAGAATCTAAAAAAAGAAGGCTATGAAGAATATTTAAAGATTTTTGACGAACAAAAAGAAATAAAATATCAAAAAGCAATAGTCAGCGGAGGCTGTTTCTGGGGGATGGAAGACTTATTCGCCAAATTAGCAGGGGTAATCGATGTTGTAAATGGCTATAGTGGTGGCAATATACCAAACCCAACTTATGAAATTATAAGCTCGGGAATTAGCAACCATGCCGAAGCTATAGAAATTACCTTCGACCCCACAAAAATTTCTTACGAAAAAATTCTGAGATTTTTCTTTAAAATTCACGATCCAACCACTTTAAATAAACAGGGCAATGACATTGGCACTCAATATAGAAGTGCCATTTTTTACTCAAATGAGGAACAGAAAAAAATAGCACAAGATTTAATCGATAAAGCCAATAAATCAGGGATGTTTCCGAAAAAAATTGCAACTAGCCTAGAAAAATTCGATAAATTTTATAAAGCAGAAGAATATCATCAGAATTATTTATCCAAAAATCCAAATGGCTACACCTGTCACAAAATTAGAAAAGACTGGGAATTCTAAATGCAGATTACTAACTCTTATCATCAATTAGGCGGTGATTTTTACAAAGAACAACAGCCCGATAAGGTTAAAAACCCACAATTAATTGCATTTAACCAAAAATTAGCCACGGAGCTAGATATTAAAATAGGCGAGAATGAAAAATATTTAGTTGATATTTTTTCTGGCAATGAATTATTGCCAAATTCTAAGCCAATTTCTCTTGCTTATGCAGGTCATCAATTTGGTTATTTTGCGCCTCAATTGGGCGATGGAAGAGCTGTTTTATTAGGAGAAATAAAAGATAAAAATAATATCTTACACGATATTCAATTAAAAGGCTCAGGTAGAAGTTTTTTTTCTAGAAATGGCGATGGCAAATGCCCTTTAAACTCTGCGATTAGAGAATATATAGTTAGTGAGGCGATGCATTATCTTAAAATTCCTACCACCAGATCTCTTGCAATCATAAAATCAGATGAATTTATTCAAAGAGAAAATTTCTTGCCCGCAAGCATCATTACTAGAATTGCTAAGAGTCATATTAGAATTGGCACTTTTGAATATTTCGCTTGCAGAAACGACACAAAGAACCTTAAAATCTTGGCAGATTATGCCATTGAAAGGCATTTCCCAAAATATCAGCATCAAAATAATAAATATCTTTATTTGTTAAAATCAGTAATGAACTTGCAAGCAGAGCTTGTTGCCTCTTGGATGTCAATTGGCTTCATTCACGGGGTTATGAATACTGACAATATTGCAATATCTGGTCAAACCCTAGATTATGGGCCCTGTGCCTTTATTGACGAATATGAAAGCAATAAGGTTTTTAGTTTTATTGACAAAAATGGAAGATATAATTTTTCTAATCAAAAAAACATTATTTTATGGAATTTAATCAAATTCGCTGAAGCTCTTTTACCGCTAATAAACAATGATATCAAAGAAGCCGTCAAAGCAGTGGAAGCGGAGCTGAATCAATTTACCGTTTTTTTTGATAAAATCTATTATCAAAAAATGTCTAAAAAGCTAGGAATTTCAAGCTTTAAGAACAATCAAGAAGATAAAAATTTAATCGATGATTTTTTAAAAATATTAGAAGAAAATAAAATTGATTTTACCAATGGCTTTAGAATTTTAAGCAAAGTTTTACTACAAGAAAGCAACCAAGAAAAAATACAAGAAAAAATACAAGAAAAAATACAAGGGAAAACACAAGGGAACACACAAGGGAAAACACAAGGGAACACACAAGAAAACACTCAAAAGACCAGCTTTTATGTAGTAGATAAAAAATATCTCGATTGGCAAGAAAAATGGCAAAATCGCTTAAAAAAAGAAAGCTCCGAACTCAATGAAATTGCCACCGCAATGGATAAAGTAAATCCGATTTTAATAGCTAGAAATCACCTCATCGCCGACATAATTCAACAATCAGTTTTTAAAAATGATTACAGTGAATTTAATGAATTTTTACAAGCAATCCAAAACCCTTTCACGGAAAATAAAAAATACCACAAATACTACTCACCACCGCAAGAACACGAAAGAGTGCTAAACACTTTTTGTGGCACTTAA
>CAMDGT010000170.1 GCA_945898025.1 Rickettsia typhi
CCTTGCCATGTTGATGAAGGTCTTTTGTTGATCAGAATTAACAACATCAAAAAAGGTGAATTAGATATTTCTAATGCCACAAAAATCCCTTTTATTGATGAAAATTTAAGCCCAAAAGATATCGCTAATGAGAATGATATTTTAATTTCATTTTTGACTCCTTTTGTAATAAATTTGCAATAAACCAAATAAGCCACAGCTGGCAAAAATACTTTGTTATAATTTTATTTGTAGATGGAATTTGGTAATTTAAAATGTTAATTTTAACTTTCAAAAAAGCAAGAAGAAAAGTAACCTGGTAGTTTTTTTGTATTATTTATATTTAGTGTTAACATATTACACCCCTAAAAGTGGAAGGGGTTAACATAGGGGGATGGCGTTCATAAATTTTTTTCAAAAATTTATTCTCTTGCAATTTTTTAGTTTTTATAAATTTCGCTTCGCTCAATTAACAAAAACTTAAAAAAATTGTCGAACCCAGGTTCTAATTCACGGCAAGGTCCCCAAAATTTAATGCAACTTCTCCTTTCTTAAATTGATCAAAAATCACATTTGAAACTTGTTTTAAATGTGATAAAATAATCAATCTAATTAAGGAGAAATTTATATGCCAAAAGGAATTCCATGTTTAACAGAAATTCAAAAGCAAGAAATCATTAAACGAGTAACCGATAAAGGTGAACGCGCGGTTGATTTAGCCAAAGAATTTAAAGTTAATCAAAAAATAATTTATAACTTGCTTAAAACCAAAGCCAATCAACATCAAGCAATCCTTGAATTGGCAAAGCTCAAACGAGAAAATGAAGCTTTAATTTCAATTATTGGTTCTTTGGTAGCCGAAAGTCGCATAGGAAAAAAAAAGAAATAAGCGAGAGGTTATTTTGAATTATTTTTCATCTTCAAAAAAGGCACAAGTCAGCAAATCTGTTGCTTGTGCTAAGGTTGCAGTTTCTCGCAATTCTCTTTATTATAAACCAAAACTTCCAGCAAAAGATTTAATTTTAAAACAACAAATTGAAGCGGTTTTAATTGAGCATAAATCTTATGGTCATCGAAGAATCGCCATAGCTTTAGGAATCAATAAAAAACGGGTTTCAAGAGTTATGAAGCTGTTTAATATTAAATGTAAAAAATCAAGAAAAAAACCGAGATTTAAGAAAGATAAATTTCCAAAAAATTCGGCTAAGAATTTGATTTTAGAAACAGTGATAAATAAGCCAAATCAAGTTTGGGTTAGTGATTTTACTTACATTTCTTATCAAAATAAATTTATGTATTTAGCGACAATTCTTGATTCATTTACGAGAGAAGTTATTGCATGGAATATTTCGAGCAGACACAATAAAGAGTTGATAACGGAAACATTGCTAAACGCCATAAACAAAAGAGAAAAATCACCACAAATATTTCACTCTGATCAGGGCAGTGAGTATAAAAGCGATGATTTGGCTAATATTTTAAGATCAAAAAATATCAAGGCTTCAATGAGTAAAAAAAGCTCTCCATGGCAGAATGGAAGACAAGAATCTTTTTATCAAAAACTTAAATTTGAGCTTGAAGATTTTAACACTTATCAAAGCCAAGGTGAGTTGATTGAGGCAATTGCTTTGCAGATTTATTATTACAATAATAAACGAATTCATCTTGCACTTAAAATGCCACCAGCATTGTTTTATCAACGATTTAGCCAAGAAAATTTTTCAAAAAAATCGACACTTTTGCATCTCTCTTATGCATAAGAGAGATGCAAAACAACAATTGATAATTTAAAGTTAAAAAAATATAATGATCGCTGTTGATCAATTTAGAAGGGAGTTTTTGTTTAAAAAACGGGGACATTGCAAGATGCTAAACCAATAATTTTGTATCATTCTTTGGAATCAAATCAACTTTTTAAGAATTTATTTTAATCTTCCTATTTTGATAAGAGGGGGGAATTTTTTAAATTGTAAAGACGATTTTTTCAATTTTGTTTCAAAATAGCTAGTTTTAAAATTAAATTTCTCAAATTAAATGATAAAACTAAATAAAATTATTTTGACTTTAAATTTACCCTTAGCTATATTTTTTAATTAATAAAAAAAAGTGCTTTTTTGCAAGCAATACCAATTTTCATTTAAATAATTACTTCTAATTAAAAGCCATTAAATTGAATAGTTTTTAATGTTTTATATAAATCAGAATCCATTATTAAAAAAGCCTTATACTAACTTGATAAAAATAAAAACCGCTAAATGTCTATCAAAAAAACAAATTCTACAGATTCTTCTCAATCATTGCCTTTAGTAATTGCAACCGGTAAAGATATTGAATCAGTATCTCTAATTGGAGAAATGAAAAAATCATATCTTGATTATGCGATGAGTGTCATTGTTGCTAGAGCTATACCTTCTGCTTGCGATGGCTTAAAGCCAGTTCACCGTAGAATCTTATATGCTATGTATGAAGGTGGCTACGACTACAACAAGCCTTTTAAAAAATCGGCAAGAATAGTTGGTGAAGTAATGGGTAAATATCATCCTCATGGAGATTCTGCAATATATGAATCACTTGTTAGAATGGCTCAAGATTTTTCAATGAGGGTTCCTTTAATTGATGGTCAAGGTAATTTCGGTTCAATTGATGATGATCCACCTGCGGCGATGAGATATGCAGAATCAAGATTAGCGAAAGTTTCGCATACTATGCTTGACGATCTCGATAAAGATACTGTCGATTTCGTTCCCAATTACGATGGCAGTGAAAGTGAGCCAAAAGTTGTCCCTGCTCGCTTTCCAAACCTTTTAGTTAACGGTTCTGGTGGAATCGCGGTGGGAATGGCAACCAATATTCCTCCCCATAATCTTGGAGAAGTTATCGACGGCTGTCTTGCCTATATCGATAAGCCGGATATTACAGTTGATGAACTTTTGACTATTATTCCTGCTCCAGATTTTCCAACTGGCGGTATAATTCTTGGGAGAAGTGGTTATAATTCTGCGGCACATACGGGAAGAGGCTCCGTTGTTATGAGGGGTCGTCATAAAATTGAAAAAATTAATGC